>CANFYD010000291.1 GCA_947450745.1 Burkholderiales bacterium | reverse complement strand
CTTCGGCACCAGCGTCAAAGGGATCCCCAGCCGTTTGTGCCATCGCGCCAAGTCCTCCTGACGGTAGCTGGCACGTTGCGCTGGCCTTTGCTGATATGGCAGGCCGCCTGTCGCCGCCAGCACTTGGGAGAAGGCCATGGGCCGCACATTCACCCAGGCGCCAGTGCGCGCTGCCAACTCCATGAATCGCGCACTCCCCAGGTAGCTCCACGGGCTCGCTACGCTGAAGTAGTAGTCGACGACAGTCGGACCCGACTGCATCGTTTCAGGCCGGCACGGGTTCATTTGCCGCCAGCAAACCGGTGTCACGGATCTCGTCCGCATGCAGCGGCATGTTCATGGCGCGCAGGATGGCTTGGACCTTTTCCACCGACACCTTGCGCACCGTCACGCCGTCATTGATGGCCACTGCAGCTGCAATACCTGCAGCCTGACCGGTGGCCATGCAGGCCGGCATGTTGCGTGAGCGGGCATGCGCTGTGTGGTCGGCCGAGATGGCGCGGCCGGCTATCAGCAACTGTTCGATCTGCACCGGCACCAAGCAGCGGTACGGAATCTCATAAGGTGGCAGCCCCTGGAAGTCGACGTCGCCGCCCTTGGGATCGTGAATATCCAGCGCCGATACGTCTGCCGCAATGCTGTCCTTGAAGATGTGGCCCTTCAAAGTGTCTTCGCCGGTCAGCACGTATTCGCCCAGCACATGGCGGGTCTCGCGCACGCCCAGGGCGCCTGAGATCTGGCCGATGCCGGCGGTCTCGAACCCGGGCACGCGCTCGCACAAAAATTTGGCCACGCCTTCGATCTGGCGATAGCACTCGACGATAGCCGCGCTGAATTCCGCAGGCGAAAAGATGTCGACGCCCAGCACTCGGGTGCCGTTCACATACATCAGGCCGTTGGCGGTTTTCAGGGTGATGTTGTCACGCTGCAGGCTGATGCCGCTTTCTTCCTGGAACTTGCGCAGCGACTTGTTGAAGCCCGTCAGCCACAGGCCGTAACCCAGGCCTTCCACGGTTTCTGGAATGGCACGGGCCGGAATATCATCGCTGGCCCTGGACCAGTCGGCCAGGCGTTTGAGGTCGACGTTGGACATCGTGAAGTACATCGACACCGGCTGCATAACTTCTTCGGTGCCGCCCGAGCCCATCACGAACGGTGCATTGGCCTTGGCTGCCATATCGCCGTCGGCCGAGCAGTCGATCACGACCTTGGCGCTGATGACTTCGCGGCCGGACTTACTTTCAATGATGACGCCGGTGATGACACCGTCTTCAATCACGGGTGCCGAGACAAAGGTCTCGAACAGGATCTGCACGCCGGCGTCCACGCACAGCCGCGTCAGCAACATCTTCATGATTTCTGGGTCGCACGGCGAAGCGATCTTCACGCCGCCGGTTTTGGTTAATGCCATGTAGTCATCACCGGCGCCGCCGGCCGTGCGGGCCAGGTTCCAGATTTCCAGTGGCAGGCCGCCCAGCAGTGCGCCAGAAGGTTTGGTGTTCAGGCCCAGCGTGAGGTTGCCGCCGAGCGAGCCGAAACGCTCGATCATCACGACGCGTTTGCCCTGGCGTGCGGCAGAAATGGCTGCGAAGGGGCCGGTGGTGCCGCCGCCGACCACGACGATGTCGGTCTCCATCAGGACAGGGATTTCGCGGGCGGCTTCGGTGAAGGTTTTACGGGGTGTGTTCATGTCGGATGTATCGCTAAAAAGAGGGGTGACTGTTAATCGGCGTGGGCGCCGGAATCCTTCACAGCCTTGGCCCACTTGCTGGTTTCGTTGCGAATAAAAGCTTCGAATTCAGCCGGTGTGCCCGTGGCTAGCTCGGCACCGGTGGACGCCATGCGTTCCTTCACGTCGGGCGTAGCCAGTACGGCCAGTACGTCCTGATGGATCTTGTCGAGGATGGGTTTGGGTGTGCCGGCAGGGGCCAGCATGCCCACCCACGAGACGGCCTCAAAACCCGGTATGCCAGACTCGTTCACGGTCGGCACATCAGGCAACGCCGAGCTGCGCTTGAGGCTGCTCACTGCAATCGGTTTGAGCTGGCCGGACTTGATCTGTCCCATGGCGGGCACGATGTTGTCGAACATCATGTCAATGCGGCCGGCCATCAGGTCGGTATAGGCAGCCGGCGTACCTTTGTACGGGACATGGACCATGCCCGCACCTGTCGAGCTGCTGAACATTTCACCAGCTAGATGGTTACTGGTGCCGATGCCTCCCGAGCCAAACGACAGCTTGATCGAGGCCGCCCTGGCGTGCGCAGTCAGTTGCGCCAGGTTGTGTACGGGCAGCGTCTTGTTGGCGACGAGCACCAGTGGCAGCTTGGCCACGAGAAGGATGGGCGCGAAGTCGGTGTTGAAGTTGTAGCTCAGCTTTGAGTACAGGCTGGGGCTGATCGAGTTGGCCACGGTGCCCCACAGGATGGTGTAGCCGTCGTTGGCCGCCTTTGCAGCGATGTCTGTGCCCAGATTGCCACCCGCGCCTGGCCGGTTGTCAACAACAACGGGCTGGCCCCATTTGTCACCCAGCTTCTGGCCCACGTTGCGCGCGATCAGGTCGGTGGCAGTGCCGGCTGGGAAGGGCACGATAAAGCGCACAGGCTTGGTTGGCCAGGGCGCCGGCTCGGCCGTGGCGGCCGGTGCCAGGCCGGTGAGCAACGCGGCCAGGCCAGCCAAAGCAGCTAAAAGGGGTGCCCTGCCCAGCGGTGAAAAGCTTTTCATAAGGTGTCCTTGTCTCGAGGTTGCCCTGGAATGGGTTCCAGTGGCCTGGTGGCTGAATCGCCGAAATACCTGGCCTGCATGCGCCAGACCCTTTTTGTTATGTTGATTCGTATGCGAATCAATGATTCAAATAGTAGCCTGGCTGGGAATTTGGGCAATGAGGGTTTTCACCTTTGAGGAGGCGACAATAAATTCGGATTCAGGCCATCGGTGCGGGTCCGACGCGCGCTCCGCCAACGCCAACGTTCGGAACGGGGGGGCTGTGCTAAAAGTAAGACTGAAATTTATGGCCAAGGCAGGTAAATAAAGCAACTCAAAACCTAGGGCTGAGAGGCCGCCCGTCTGGCAGCGCCCGGCGCCGATCCTTGGTCGGTAGGCAGCGTGGTGGAAAATTCGGAGCAATTGACGGTGCGGCAGAACCACCAGGCGATTTCAGCGCTGCATTGTTGGGCGAGCCAAGCACTCGGAACGTTCCCAAAACTGGCGCGCACGCCAGAAAGAAATGCCACCTGTAACGCATCACGGTACGCCGCAAGGGCGCACCATCAAGGTCTCTATGCGCACCAAATTAGGGAAATCTCGCTGGTCAATTCGGCTTACACCGCTACGCTGAGCTTGCGAATAGTCAAGAACTCTGTCCGCCTCATGCTTCGAGTGACCCGCTTTCGCCCTGGAGATCTGAGTTTTGACACCCAATCTGACAACACAATGGACGACAGTCGGCGTCACGCCCGCTGACAAAACCGACGCCTGGGAATCAATATTAAGTTCAAGCTACCGCGCTTGGCAGGTGCCACGTCGTCTGCCCGCAACCTTCTATGCCCGCGTCATGCAACATGACTTCGCGGGGTCTGGGCTAGTGGAAACAGTGTGCGATCCCTGCGCTGGCCGCAGGACCAAAGAGCAGCTTCGAAAAGACGATGAACTCTTCGTGGGCATTCAATTGACCACCCAAGGCAGGGAGCGCTTTCGGATCGGAGATACCGGAATAGAGGCGACTTCGGGTGACCTCGTCGTCTGGACGACAGACAACGAAGTTGAGTTTGAAGTTTTGGAGCGCCTGCACAAAGTGACGCTAATGATTCCGTGGTCTCTGCTGCGGGAGCGGATGCCAGACCGAAAAACACTACCCACAGGAGGAAAGATTGAAAGCCGCACCGGTGTCGGCTCGCTGCTGGCGGTGCATCTGCTTGCTTTGTCGAACCAAATTGGCTCGCTCGACAGCCACCATTTGGGATTGGTGAGTCGGTCGACGCTGGAGTTTCTTGGCATCGCGCTGTCCGATCAGCAACCGGCTGCGTCCTTCGACGCCAGCGCTTCGCTGTTGAACCGCGTTCAGGAATACATGCTTCAGCATCTTCATGAAGAGGACCTCAACCCTGCCAAGATTGCAGCAGCCAACCGGGTCTCCTTGCGCTACCTTCAGATGCTCTTTCACCGAAGCGGCGCCACCGTCAGCGGGTGGCTGCAGGAGAGGCGACTGGCCAAATGCCGGGAAGCGCTCACTGACACGTCCTACCGCCGACACAAAGTCGCAGACATCGCCTACCGGTGGGGATTTACCTCCACCAGCCACTTCAGCCGGGTCTTCAAAGACAGGTACGGCGAGTCACCGAGTGAGGTTCGTCGCTTGGTAAGCATGACCAGCGTGGATTGATTTAACGAAGCCTCGTGTGAGGGCAGCCCAGGTGAAACTGCCATCCAGGCCATTTAAATTGGGCTGCGATCGGAGGCTGCGTAGGTAGGGGCTCTGCCGGTTGGCTGCAGACTGGGGCTCGTCTCTTCACCCACGAGTTCGTTGATCGGCAGGCACTTTTACAAGGCTTGGGAAGAACGCAACGACTAGGCGTCATCGGGCCCGGAAAACGGCCTTTCATCCAGGTCACGCTCCGACGTTGATGTCCGGCGCCTGCCGTGTTCCATTCACCTGATACGCACTCAGCACCCGTGACCGTTTGCGGGCCACCGGCGCGTGAATGCCGACCGCCGGGCCAATGCTAAGCCGCTGTTGCCAGCAGATCCTTCAGATGCGCGTCGATTTGCGCCATCGCCGCCGGGTCTGCACCAAACAGGGTCAGGTGCCCATCAATGCTGTTGATCGGTCTGAATTCGCTTTTGGGGATCAACTTCTGCTCCGGCTCGCAGTCACTTGGCGGGAAGAACATGTCGCTGGAGATCGGCATCACGAAGACCTTCGCGCGGATGCGACCCAACGCTTCAGCGAGGTTGCCGCCCGTGAGGCGACTGACGTCACCGCGCTGCCATTTCCATGCCATGCACAGCAGGTCGTTGGGATCCATCACGCCGAAAAAGCCTTCCATGAAGTTGGTGATGAAGTCCTCCAGCGACGAGAAGCCGAGCGCTTTGGGGCGCTCCTGCTTGAAGAACTCGGTGCTCCAGCCCATCACCGCCCACATCTTGGCGTGCCGGCGCAAGCCGTCACGCACATCTGCGCCTGAGAGATACCAACCATTGTTCCAGCCGGGGTCGGAGGTGATGGCATCCATCAGCGTCTCGGTGAATAAAAAGTCGTGCATCGTGTTTTTGGCGGTGCCAGCAATGGCTGCCGCACGCTTGACCATGTCGGGGTAGCGCACTGCCCACTCATAGGTCTGCTGCGCACCCATGGAGCCGCCCACCACCAGCGCCAAGCTCGTGATGCCGAACTTCTCAGTCAGCAGTTTGTGCTGCGCGCGCACGTCGTCACCGATGCGCACTTTGGGAAAATTACCCATCCCCGCCGGAAATGCCGTGTTGTGGGGCGAGCTCGACAAGCCGCTGCCAATTTGATTGATGACGATGATGAAGTACTTCTCGGGGTCGAGCGCACGGCCCGTGCCGAT
>CANFYD010000290.1 GCA_947450745.1 Burkholderiales bacterium | reverse complement strand
GGAAGGCCTGGCGGGCGCTGAGGTAGTCCTGCTCGGCCGTGATTTTTTCCTCCCACAAGGTCTTCTCGCGCTCGAACGTCGTTTTGGCCAACGCCAACCGCTTCTGCGCCGCCAGCCAATCACTGCGCTGGTCGGCCAGTGCCTGACTGGAAATCACGGCCAACACTTGGCCCTTGCGCACGCGGTCACCGGCATTGGCGCGCACCGCTTCAACGATGCCGGCCAAGCGCGGCGTGACGAACACGGTGACATCCTGGTTCAGCTTGACCTCGCCCAACAACTGCACGCTGCTGCGGATGCGCGCCGGGCCGGCGGTGGCGATCTCGACGCCGTTGCGCTGGAGCTGTGCGTCGCTGATCTGCACGCGGCCTTCGACCTGCTCGAAGCTGAACTCGTAGGTCTGCTCGCCCAGCTGCGCCTTGACCGTGCCGTTGAACGAATGCGGCTCTTCAACCACCGCCGAGCCCTTCAGATAGTCCTTCTCCGGGGCAAAGCTGAAGACCTCGGGCTGTTGGCCCAGGCGCTCCAGCGTCACCTTGACCGTGGCGACGCTCGGTGCCACCGGTTTGCCATCGCGATACAGATAAACCCGAAACTCCGGTTCCACATCGGTCTCGAAAATGCTCAGCTCCAGGCCCATGCCGTCCTTGCTGAACAGCTTGCCGCCGTGCGGGCCCTTCGCGGAAGCGGTGGGCCCAGCGGGTGCGGCGGTCTCCTCGTGATGCTCCTTGTCGGCGTGGTTGTCATGCGCGTCATGGGCAGCCCCGGCCTTCTCGCCAGGGTGATCCTCGTCCGCATGTGCCGCATGGGCCGCGTTCTCGGCATGGCCCTGCGCGTCGCCTGCCGCTTGAGTCTTCCCGGTGCGCAGAATCGCCACACCCAACAGCATGCCCAGGGCCAGCACAGCGGCGATGGCGAGCGCCGATTTCTTGTTCTTGAGGCTCATGTCTTACTCCTTGGGGAGAGCGGCTTGCGTGTCGTCGCGGTCCAGCGATTGACCCAACAGCCGCTCAATGTCGGCGGCGGCGCGGTAGGCGTCGGCCGTGTGGCGCAGCATTTGCTGGCGCAGTTGGAACAGCGTGCGCTGGGCGTCGAGCACGTCGAGGAAGGCGAACTTGCCCAGCTCATAGCCTTTGACCGCAGCGTCGTAGGCAAACTGCGCCGCCGGCAACACCTCGCTGCGCAGCAGTTGCACCTGTTTTCGAGTCAGGTGCAGCGTCTCCAGCGACTGGGACACCTCGGACTGCAGGCGCAGCGTCGTGGCCGTCAACATCTCGCGCGCCTGCTCCTCGCGCCGCAGCGCTTGCATCAAATGGCCCTGCTTGCGGTCCAGCAGCGGCAAGGGGATGGAAAAACCCATCAGCGCTTGCGTGTAGCCCAGTTGTGCGTCGCGCTTGGCTCCCAGGGTGACGGTCAGGTCGGGCACGCGGCGGGCACGCTCGCCTTCGGTCAGCGCCTGGTGCCGGGCGATGTCCAGCTGCGCCAGGCGGATCGCCGGGGCCTGGGCCATCAACTCGCCCACTTGCTGGTCGGAAGGCAGGGCGGGCAAGCGCTCGGCGTTGCCCTGAGCATGACCCTCGGCGCGATCAAACGCGACCTTGCCCGGGCCCCAGAATGCGCTCAGGCGCTGACGGGCCAGCCGCTGCTCGCTCTGCGCTTGCGCCAACTCGGCGCGCACGCCGGCCTCCGCCACCAGCGCTTTGCTGTGCTCCAGCGGTGCCACCTTGCCCGCTTGCAATCGTTTGCCCGCGATGCTGCTGGCGTTGCTGGCCAGATCCAGCGAGGCCTGCGTCAGCCGCAGCTGCTCTTGCACGCCCAACATTTCAAAAAAGGCCTGCGCCACCGCAGCGCGCAGCTCGGCTTGCTTGGCCTGCAGAGCCACCGCCGCCTGCTCGCGGCCACGCGCGGCAACCGACAGCCGGGCCGCCCGTTTGCCGCCCAGCTCGATCGCCTGACTGAGTTGGACCGTGGTCGTGCGGCTGGCACTGCGGGTGTCCTCGACCAGCACACCCAACTCGGGATTGGGGCGCGCGCCGGCTTGCAGCTCGGCAGCTTCCATGGCTTGCAGCTCCAGGCGAGCGATGGCGAGCGTGGGGTTGTGCGCCAGCGCCAAGCGCACGGCGGCATCCAAGGTAAGTGTCGTGGGGGTGGGCACAGCCGCCTCCGCGCCGAGCGCGCTCGTCACATCGACCGGAGTGAGCACAGCGCCCGCCAAAGTCTCGGCCTGTGCGCAAGTGCCATTGAAATAAAGCACCGCAAATACCAGCGGCACGAAAATGCTTCGCATCTAACTCTCCGAGTGATGTGGCAACAGCCGGGGCTGCAGCGAAAAGATTTGAGCGAACTGAAGGGCTGGCGGGATGACAGCCGCAACGGCTTGAACGATGCCCGTCAAGTCCAGCCGTCGCCGACTCTAACGAGCGACGCCTTGCGGCAGACGAACGGCGAGATGACAAATTCGTCATCTCGCCAAGCCCCCGCTACCCTCAGAATCACGCGCATGAAACTGTTGGTGATCGAAGACGAAATCAAGTTGGCCGAGTACTTGCGCAAGGGCCTGAGCGAGGAAGGCTATGTCGTTGACCTGGCGCATGACGGGATCGACGGATTGCACCTGGCAACCGAGGGCGATTACGACCTGGTGGTGCTGGACAGCATGTTGCCCGGCATTGACGGCCTGGCCGTGCTGGCCGCCTTGCGGCAAAGCAAGCCCACGCCGGTGCTGATGCTGACGGCGCGGGCTCTGATCGAGGACCGGGTGAAGGGCTTGCAAAGCGGTGCCGACGACTATCTGGTCAAGCCGTTTGCGTTTTCCGAGCTGGTGGCACGCGTCCAGGTGCTGCTGCGCCGCGCCAACCCGCAACGCAATACCGCCGAGCCGTCGACCTTCACCTTGGCGGACCTGGAACTTGACTTGATCCGCCGCAAAGCGCAGCGCGCCGGGCAACGCCTCGATTTGACAACCAAGGAGTTCAATTTACTCAGCCTGCTGCTGCGGCGGCAGGGCCAAGTCATCTCGCGCACCGAGCTCGCCGAGCAGGTCTGGGACATGAACTTCGACAGCGGCACCAATGTGGTGGAGGTGGCTGTGCGCCGCTTGCGCAGCAAACTGGACCAGCCGTTCGAACGCCCCTTGCTGCACACCGTGCGCGGCATGGGCTATGTCTTGGAGGCGCGCGATTGATGAATGCTGCCGCTCCGTCCACGCCGCACACCCCGCTCACCCCACCCAGCGCCCCCACCACAGCGTCCGCCACCGGCTTGCGGCAGCGAATGTCCTGCTGGCTGGCCTTGCAGGCCATGGTGGGCCTCGGTCTGGTGTGCACGGCGGTCTATCTGGTCATCGTCATGACCTTGAACGAGCGACAGGACGAAACACTGAACCAGAAACAGGCCATCGTGCGGCACTTGGTCGCAGAAGGACGCCTCACCCACGGGGCCGACGACATCAAGCATCTGCTCGATGACTTCCTTGCAGGTCACGAGAATATGGCGCTGCGCTTGCAAGGGCCGGACGGAAGCCGCTTGTACGACAGCTCAAACGCACAGGGCGAACTCAAAAGATTCAAACGCCAGAGCTTCGAGCTGAAGTCGCCCGACTACGCGACAGGCCCCATCCGCGCCGAACTGAGCCTGGATACGCAGGCCGACGACGTGCTGCTCGGCCGTCTGGCCATCACCCTGGCGGCGTCGGCCCTCATCGGCACACTGCTCGTTTCTTTGGGTGGCTTCTGGCTGGTGCATTTAGGTCTGAAGCCCTTGCAGCTGCTGGTCGAACAGACGCGCCGGCTCACGCCCAGCCTGGTGAATAGCCGGCTGGATGGCTCGGTTCAGCCGCAAGAGTTGCAGCCGCTGATCGCCCAGTTCAACGCCTTGCTGGACCGGCTGGCCCTGGCCTACAAGCAAATGGAGGGCTTCAACGCCGATGTGGCGCACGAGCTGAACACACCACTGGCGACCTTGATCAGCAGTTGCGAGCTGGCGCTGCGCAAGTCAAGAGATGTGGCCGAGCTGCGCGATGTGCTGGGCTCCAACCTGGAGGACTTGCACCGCATGGCCGCCATCATCGGCGACATGCTGTTTCTGTCGAACGCCGATCGCGGTGTCGGCGCGCGCCGCAGCGAGCTGCCCAGCCTGGCCGCCTTGGTCGACGAAGTGATCGAATATCACGAGGCCTCGATCCAGGAAGCCGGGCTGAGCGCCGAAGTGCGGGGCGATGCGGCCGGCTGGGTGGATGGTCGCCTGCTGCGCCGCGCGGTCTCCAATTTATTGGGCAACGCGACCCGCTACGCTGCGCCCGGCTCCACCCTGCTGGTGCAGATCGAGTGTCTGACCAACGAGCAGGTCGCAATCACCGTGGTCAATCAGGGGCCGACGATTGCGCCAGAGCATCTGCCGCGCCTGTTCGACCGCTTCTACCGTGCCGATCCGGCGCGTGCGCAGGGCGACCGCAATCATGGCCTGGGCCTGTCCATCGTCGCCGCGATTGCCCGCCTGCATGACGGTCAGGCCTTCGCCTCGTCCAGCGCTGGGGTAACGCGGATGGGCTTGACGCTGGCGTCAACGGTCAACGACCCGTCGCTCCAACATCAGCACCCAATCTGAGCCAGCTGGCCAGGACGCGGGGCGTGAAAGCCGCCGACGCCGCCTGTCCTGGGCAGCTTGCTACCATCCCCTAATGTCCTTCAAGCTCATCTGCACGCCATGACCGGACCCGGCTCAACCTCCTTGCACCCCACCCGGTTCGAGCTGAGCATGCGGTGGCTGGTTCTGATCGTGATCATGTTCGGGACCTTCATCTCCTCGATGGGGGACACACGCTCCCATGGTTTGGCCGCCATTGCGAGCCATGCGGTATTCGCCCTCCAGGAACCGCACAGCTCCGATCAACAGCAGCAACATCTGCACGAGGATCAAGGTGGCGGATTGGCGATGGTTGAGGTGAGCCCGAGCGCTGACCATCCTCACCACGAGACGGATCACTCGCACGACAAAGTCCACGCGCCGGCTGCCGCCTGGAACTCGGCGGCAGCACAGCCTTCTAGTTGGACGGCTCCGGTACGACCGTGGATTGAAATGGTGCAGGCGACCAGGCTGGAACGCCCACCCAAAGGCTGAGAGGCTTCGCGCTTCTTGCCTTCGCGCTGCGCCGCGCCGCGCGTCCTTTCCTCTCAGACCCTCGGAGTCTTCTTCATGCACAGCCCTGTTCACGACAGGCTGCCAGCTTCGCCATGGGCGATCTGGCAATCCCGTCTGCTGCTACTTTCAGCACTCTTTATCTGCCTTTTCGTTGGCAGCACCGAGGCCATAGCCCACGCCGTCACCGCCGGCGACAAGGGCTATATCCAGGAAATATCGGGTGTCAATCTGCTGCCCTTCATGTACCTGGGTGCCAAACACATGATGACGGGCTACGACCACATCCTGTTCCTGTTCGGCGTGATCTTTTTCCTTTACCGGATCCAGCACATCGGCATCTATGTGAGCCTGTTTGCCCTGGGCCACTCCACCACCATGATCCTGGGCGTCTACTTCAACGTCGGAATCAACAGCTACCTGATCGACGCGATCATC
>CANFYD010000289.1 GCA_947450745.1 Burkholderiales bacterium | reverse complement strand
TCTTCCATGTCGATGAAGTCGACCACGATCACGCCGCCCAGGTCACGCAGACGCATCTGGCGGGCGATCTCGTCGGCCGCTTCCAGGTTGGTGCGGGTGGCGGTTTCCTCGATGTCGCTGCCGCGTGTGGAGCGGGCCGAGTTGACGTCCACCGACACCAGCGCTTCGGTGTGGTCGATCACGATGGCCCCGCCGGACGGCAGGTTGACCGTGCGGCTGAAGGCAGTTTCGATCTGGTGTTCGATCTGGAACCGGCTGAACAGCGGCGCGTCGTCGCGATAGCGCTTCACGCGATGGCCTTGATCGGGCATCACGTGGTTCATGAACTGGCTGGCCTGCTCGTACAGGTCGTCGGTGTCGATCAGGATTTCGCCCACATCGGCGGTGAAGTAGTCGCGGATCGCGCGAATCACCAGCGAGGATTCCTGATAAATCAGGTAAGCGCCCTTGCCACCCTTGGCCGCATCGTCGATGGCGGTCCAGAGCTTGAGCATGTAGTTCAAGTCCCACTGCAGCTCGGCGGCGCTGCGGCCGATGCCGGCGGTGCGGGCAATCAGGCTCATGCCCTTCGGGTATTCGAGCTGGTCGAGGTTTTCTTTCAGCTCTTCACGGTCTTCACCCTCGATACGGCGCGACACACCGCCGCCACGTGGGTTGTTGGGCATCAAGACCAAATAACGGCCGGCCAGCGAGACGAAGGTGGTCAGCGCCGCGCCTTTGTTGCCGCGCTCTTCCTTTTCAACCTGGACTTGCAGCTCCTGGCCTTCACGGATGCAGTCCTGGATGCGCGCGGTGCGCACATCCACGCCGTCGCGGAAATATTGACGGGCGATTTCCTTGAAGGGCAGGAAGCCGTGGCGCTCTTCGCCGTAATCGACGAAACAAGCTTCGAGCGAGGGCTCGACGCGGGTCACGATGGCCTTGTAGATATTGCCCTTGCGTTGCTCTCGGCCTTCGATTTCGGTCTCGAAGTCCATCAGCTTCTGGCCATCAACAATGGCCAAGCGACGCTCTTCAGCCTGCGTCGCGTTGATCAGCATGCGTTTCATTGTCATCACTCCTCGCGTGCCTCAGGACGGAGTTCTAGTCCGGCCCGCAAACACGCCATATCACGTTGCCGATCAAGCAAAAACTCAATCGGCAACACATCGACGCACGAGCAATGGTGGAAGAACCGAGGAAGGAATCGCCCTGGACTGGCTGTTGAATCGTTAGTCGATCAACATCTCAGCGTTGGCGCATGCGGCACAACAGGCGACGCAGATGCCCGCTCCCTTGAACACGCAGCCCGGACATGAGCCCGGTGGTGCTGCGCGGCCCGGCCACGGCTGGGCGGCACAGCCTCGCCGGCGATGGGCCGGGGCTGCGCGCGTAAGCGGCGGTGGGTGAGGGGAGGGAGGGGAATCATCCGTGTGGACTGTTGGACGCTGGCATGAGGCGGTTGGACTTGCAAGCAACCGTTCTCATGCCTTTGGAAACCTTGTCTGTGCCGGGCCAGCTCTTGATCGCTCTCGATCGTGAATTGCGCCCGACGTGGTTCGTTCTACATTGCTCTGCCGCGCAGCACCCGAGGCCGACCCGTCACTTGGGAACAGGGCCCGACTCCAGCAGATGCGCGTTGCATCACCTATTTTTTGATTGGGCCGACAACTTCGGCCCATATCACCATTTCATCGCCGCCAGCAAATTACCTGTACTTGCTGCTCTGTATTTTCAAGACTTTTTCCGGACTTCTACCGGGGTCTCCTGTGGTCACTAAGCCCCAGGTAAAATCAGAAAAATCAAATACTTACAGCGACAACGTGGTGAGCAACATTATAAGGGCTAAAGCCAAGCCTCCAATCGCCGCGAAAACCCGCAAGGACCGGCCGAACGAGCGCTTTTCGAACCGTGCACCCGACCGGGCCGCCGGTCATTCTCCGCGCGCTGTTGCCGCTGCGGCGCGGGGTGGGCGCGTTCCGGCGGCGGCCGCTGCGCGGGCAGCGCGGCCGCTGCGGGTCAGCACTCCAGCACGGCAGCTGGGAGCCATTGCCGTGCCGCTGGCCACACTCCAAGCCCCGACGCCCGCACCGGCCGTGCGCCGCGTGACGGTGGATGACGGCTCGGCTGGACAGCGACTCGACAACTTCCTGCTGCGCGAACTGAAGGGCGTGCCCAAAACCCACATCTACCGGCTGATCCGGGCCGGCGAAGTGCGCGTCAACAAGGGCCGGGCGCAAGCCGACACCCGGTTGGTGCTGGGTGACGAGATCAGGATTCCGCCTGTGCGCCTGCCGGAGCGGGTGTTGAGCAAGCCCGATTACGTGCCGGCGCGCGAATTTCCCATCATCTTTGAAGATGAGCATCTGCTCGCCATCAACAAGCCGGCAGGCGTGGCCGTGCATGGCGGCTCCGGCGTCAGTTTTGGCGTGATCGAGCAAATGCGCCAAGCCCGCCCGGACGCCAAATACCTGGAGCTGGTGCACCGGCTGGACAAGGAAACCTCGGGCCTGCTGCTGATTGCCAAGAAGCGCAGCGCCTTGATCGCCCTGCAAGAGCAGTTTCGCGAGCGCGAAACCGGCAAGACCTATGCCGCGCTGGTGCTGGGAGACTGGGCCGAGAACAAAAAAGTGCTGGATGTCGCCCTGCTCAAGTTCATCGGCAGCGACGGCGAGCGCTGGGTGCGGGCGGTCGAGTCGTCAAATGACCCGCAGGCCGATCAAGCCAAGCGTGCGATCAGTTTGGTCAAGGTGGCGCAGCGCCTGACTGGCCGAAATGTTGACCCCCAAAGCACTTTCAGTTTGCTCGACGTGACCATCAAAACCGGCCGCACGCATCAGATTCGCGTCCACTTGGCGCATGCCGGGCATCCGATCCTGGGCGACCCGAAATACGGTGATTTCGAAGCCAATCGGGCCATGGCGCGCGGCAATCTGCGTTTCGAGCGCATGTTCCTGCACGCCAAGCGCCTGCGCTTTGTCCATCCGGCCACGGCGCTGGAGCTGGAGCTGCAAGCACCGCTGCCACCCGAATGCGAGCAACTATTACTCGCGTTAAAAGACTAACCCATGCCATCCAAACAATTTGATTTGATCGTTTTCGACTGGGACGGCACGCTGTTCGACTCGACCGCCTTGATCACACACTGCATTCAGGCCTCGGCGGTGGATTTAGGTCTGCCCAAGCCCAGCGCCGAGGCCGCCAGCTATGTGATTGGCCTGGGGCTGCGGGACGCGCTGGCCCATGCGGTGCCGGAGCTGCCGGTGGATCGCTATGCCGAGATGGGGGTGCGGTTTCGCCACCACTATTTGGCCGCCGAGGATCAACTGACGCTGTTCGAAGGCACGCTGGAGATGCTGGCCGGCTTGAAGGCGCGCCAGCACCGCTTGGCCGTGGCCACCGGCAAAAGCCGTCTCGGCCTAGACGCCTCGCTGCAAGCGGTGGAGTTGCAGGGCATTTTTGACAGCACCCGCACCGCCGATGAAACCTCGTCCAAACCGCATCCGCAAATGCTGCTGGAGCTGATGGACGAGTTGGGTGTCGCGCCGCAGCGCACGCTGATGATCGGCGACACCACGCACGATCTGCAACTGGCCCTGAACGCCGGCACCGCCAGCATCGGCGTCGGCTACGGTGCCCATGAGCACAGCAACTTTGCCGCCTTCAAGCCGCTGCATATCGCGCAGTCGGTGTCCGAATTACATGCTTGGCTGGTGGAATATGCCTGAATTGAACGACGAATCGCCCGTTTCCCCTGCTTCGCCTGAAACCCCCGCTTTGACAGAATTGCCCACCTCGCTGGCGCTGTGCGCTTCCGATGCGCTGGAAGAACGCGGCCGTGCGCACAGCTTTGACGTGTTGCAATATCGCCAACCGGCGCGCGCCTTCGCTTTGCGTTTTGACGGCCAAGTGGTGGCCTATTTGAACCGCTGCGCTCACGTGCCGACCGAGATGGACTGGCAAGAGGGTGAATTCCTGGATGGTGACAAGCAATTCATCATGTGCTCCATCCACGGCGCGGTCTACGACCCGCTGACCGGCCGCTGCGTCACCGGCATGTGCGGCCGCATGGGCTTGACCAAGATCGAAGTGCAAGAACGCGGGGGCCAGGTCTATTGGTATCCTTCCCGCAACACGAAACCCGTTTTTGAAGATTGATTTGAACCCGCCCATGAACCAGAACGACGACCTGCCCCAGCCGATGGCGGATCCCTTGCCCGACAAGACCCCGGTCGCCGGGCCCACCGTGCCCGCCGGGTCTGCTCCAGCGAGCTACGAGCATGTGCTGACGCAGTTTGCCAAAGACTATTTGCGCGACAAGCGCAGCGAGCGGCGCTGGCGGATGTTCACCCGACTGTTCTGGTTGGGCTTGCTCGGCTTTTTCGTCTGGACCGTGTTCCCCCAGCGTCACCACATGCCGGCCCCGAACACGCCGCACACCGCCTTGGTCGAGGTGCGCGGCGAGATTTCGGCCGATACCGAGGCCAGCGCGGAATTGCTGGTGTCGGCCCTGAAGTCCGCTTTTGAAGACAGCGGCTCGCAGGCGGTGGTGTTGCGCATCAACTCGCCCGGCGGCAGTCCGGTGCAATCCGGCATCGTCTACGACGAAATCAAGCGCTTGAAGCTCAAGCATGGCAAGAAGGTCTATGCCGTGGTCGAGGAAATGTGCGCCTCGGGGGCTTACTACATCGCCGCCGCCGCCGATGAAATCTATGTGGACAAGGCCTCGGTGGTCGGCTCGATCGGCGTCTTGATGGACGGCTTCGGCTTCACCGGTTTGATGGAAAAGCTCGGCGTCGAGCGCCGTTTGCTGACCGCCGGCAGCAACAAGGGCATGCTCGACCCGTTCACTCCGGTCAACGAGCATCAGCGGGAACTCGCCCAAGCGATGCTGGACCAGATCCACCAGCAATTCATCGCCGTCGTCCGCGAAGGCCGTGGCAGCCGCTTGAAGGAAACGCCGGAGACTTTTTCCGGTCTGTTCTGGAACGGTGAGCAGGCCGTCAAGCTCGGCCTGGCCGACCACCTCGGCAACCTCGATTTCGTCGCCCGCGAGGTCGTCAAGGCCGAAGAAATTATCGACTACACCCCGCGCGACAACGTCGCCGAACGCCTGGCCAAGCGCTTTGGCGCGGCGATGGGCGAGGGCGCTGTCAAGTCGCTGCGCTCGCTGGCACCGATGCGCTGAGGCACTTTTGCCTGCCCGGTTCTTTCCAACTTTGCTCACAACTCGCCCACCATGCCCGTCAATCTCAAAGCTCCTGACCCCGCTTCCCTGCATCCCGTGCCTGGCGTGCGCCTTGGCATCACGATGGCGGGCATTCGCAAGGCGGACCGCCGCGACCTCAGCGTGATCGCGCTGGTGGAAGGGAGCAGCGTGGCCGGGGTGTTCACCCAGAACCGCTTTTGCGCCGCACCGGTGCAGGTCTGCCGAGAGCATCTGGCGGCGGGCGCCGAAATCCGCGCCATCTTGGTCAACACCGGCAACGCCAACGCGGGCACAGGTGCCGACGGTTTGGCGCGGGCGCGCCTGAGTTGCACGGCGCTGGCCGATGCGATGGGCTTGCAGCCAGCGCAGATTCTGCCGTTTTCCACTGGCGTGATCATGGAGACGCT
>CANFYD010000288.1 GCA_947450745.1 Burkholderiales bacterium | reverse complement strand
CCGACCTTCCTCAATTGACCGCGGACGACATCGCCCTCATTGTTGACACCCAGGCTGCTCCACGTTTGAATGATGCGGGTGTCGAAGACCCGCAGGCCTTCCAAGGCTTGGTTGGCTTCATTGGCCGAGTAGCCGCTCATGTTCTTGTACTCGCCGCCAATCTTCTTGTATGCGGCTTCAAGTTCTTTGCCGATGCATCCGCTGATCTTGGATGGGTCGACGTTGGCACCGCCCTGACCTTCGAAAATGGTGGCGATGTTGGATGACGCTTCGATCTTGAGCTGGGTCTTGATCTCGAACGGGTTCACACAGTTGGCCGGCACATTGATCGTCAGCATCGTGCCGTCCAGAACGACTTCCACCACTTGCCCGCCGAAATTGCCTTTCAGCCGTATCCGCTGGGAGTCTTTGTCAATGTCTGCTTCTGCCAGCATCTTCTCGATGGTGACCTTGCCCAGTGGCCCCAGCTTGAGGCTGAGGTCGCGGGCAACCTTGCCATGAAACCCGGAGGTGCCTGCCGCCACATCAATCGAGCCCATCGGTTGACCCAGGATCATGGCGTCGCCCGCGAGTTGCATCAACGGCCCACCCGGTGCTGTTGGACCCAGCAGGGCGACGTTGAAGTATTTGTTCTCGGTAGGGAAGGGTTTGCTGCTGTCGCCAAACTTGTAGTCTGCATGCGGCTGCGGGTTTCTCAACTGGAACACGGACAGCGGTGCGGCCGCCGCGAGCAGCGGCTTCTTGAGGGTGTCGATACGGTTGATGAAGCCCCCGTAAGCGGCCAGTCGTTTGTCCGGAGTGGCCATCGCGACCATCACATTGGCCGCATCTTCCAGCGTCAGGTCGGGCGGCGTGGCCATGCGAAACGAGAAGTCCAGCAAGTCCATCGCCCCCAGCGGAGTGAGCGGGGTTTGGAACTGGATCAAGATCTTTTTGTTCTTGACACCCTTGAAGTAAGCATTGCCCTTGTAGCCAAAGGTGAGCGCGTTGTCGATGAAGAACGTCGCGTCCGTCAAGTCCATCGGCGGCAGCCGCATCGGCAGCTTGGCGCTGGGGGCGAACTGGAATTCGATGTAAGCCTCGGGGCTCACGGCATCGGCACCGGCCTTTTTCATCGTGTCGCTGTGCTTCAGCGCATCAGCCAGTCCGGCCCCGGCGCCTGCACCGCTGACCAGATCGGTCGGAATGGGGATCAGCACGCCGGCCCGCAGCGTCAGTTGATCGGCCTTCACGCCCAAGCCCTCCATGGCCACCTTCATGACACCGCCGAGTTCTGCCCGGGCGGCCAACTGCACGCCGCTGGCGAAGGTGAGGGAGCTGACGTTGAAGTAGCTGTCCCGCACCACTTTCTGCAGATCGGCGGGCATCTTGACCATGTCGAGGTCAAAGTCCGTCGTCGAAATGGAGATGATGGGGTCGCTCAAATAGGTGCCGCCCATCAGCTTTTGCACATTCGGTTTGAGCAGGCTGGGCATCGGCATTTTCTTGCTGATCACCAGCAGAAAGGTTTGTTGCGCGCCTTTGCTGGTGAAGAAGTACAGCTGCAAGGGCCCGGACTTGGTGCTGTAGCAGTCCTTCAGTTCGCTGCCGCAACTGGTTTTTTTCAGGGTTTTGACCATGCCCTGCACGTCGTCCTTGATGTCGGCAATCGGCAGCGCAGCCAACATGTGCTTCAAGCTCGGCGTGATGGTCGGCATGCCTTGCGCCCATGCCGGCATCTGCAGCGCCAATGCGCCTGCGAGCGTGCAGCTCATCCAAATCAGTAATCTCTTCATTGTTTTTTTCGTCAAGGGTTGGATGTGTGGGACGCGTTCGGAAGAGTTCGGAAGAGGCGTGAAGAGGCGTTAAGCGGCCGTCATAGGCCGAAAGAGGCAGAAAGTTGCCGTCAGAAGTAAAGGAAGCCCAAGGCCTCGCGCAAGCGGTCGCCGGTGGTGCGCATCCGGTCCCAGCGCTCCATGGTCACGTCACCCTGCCGGAACTCGCGGAACAGATCTTGCTGCTTCAGGCGGTTCAAGATGGATTCGACGTTCGAGGGTGTCTGCCCAGCCAGCCCGAACTGCTCGCGCCAGGACTTCATGCCGTCTGACGCTGCCGCGTCAGCAATTCGGGCAACTTTTGAGGTGTAGATCGGTTGTCTCGGCGTGATGAGGATCAGCACCGAGCGTTGAATGTCGCTGGTCTTGCTGCTGGAGAACAGGTACTGGACCACCGGGATGTCTTGCAGAACGGGCACGCCGTCACGCGTGGTGGATGACGATTTTTCGCTCAGGCCGCTCAGGACCAGGGTGTCGCCCAATTGCATGACGACGTTGGCGTTGGCGCTCGTCTCGGCAATTTCGATCTGGTAGGCAACTTTGGGATTGTCCGCCGAGGCGCTCAAGGCGGTGCGCTGCGCTTCCACCTTGAGCTTGATCATGTCGTTGGGCAAAAAGGCCGGCGTGATGGCCAGTTTGATGCCAAAGCGCTTGTCCAGTGGGACGATGGTGGTGCCGCCCTGCGAGCTGAGCGACACCACGCCGGCGCTCAAGTTCGTGCCCGAGAAGAACTCCGAGGGCATGCCCTCCATGGCAGCCAGTGTGGGCCGGGCCAACACCTCGTTGAGGCTGCTATTGGCGTTGACGATGTTGAGCGAATAAGCCAGCGCCGGTATCGTCACCGCGCGAGTGATGGCCGTGCTGACGGTGGCGGCTGCGCCGTTCAAAGTCTCGGACGTGGTGAGCCGAGAGTAGGCCGGCTGCGAGGCCGACCCGAGTTGCAGCGACAAGGCGCTGAGCAGGTTGACGCCCTTGGAGCTGCCGATCAACTCCTGGGTCGACAACATCACGACATCGACCAAGACCATCCTCGGGACGTCACTCGCCACGCTAGGGGCTGCTGCCACGGCTGCTGCGGGTGTTGCGGCTGGAGTTGCCGTTGCCGTGGCTGACGACTCTGGGCTTTCAGCCACCGGCGCGGGCGCTTCCACAACTTGGCGCGCCCGCTGCGCTGCCGGCTGTACCTTCGGGCTGACGGGCTGAAAGGCCTGCGCGTAACGCTCATCTTTGTAGTCAGGTGCGGGGTCCAAGGCCAACTGGCCCATCGGGCTGCTCAGACTGGCGGGAGTCAGCTCGGGCGCCATCACCGACGCGGCAGGCCCGTTCGAGAGCTTGGCCTGACGGTAAAAGGACTTCCATTGCGCCAACCGTTGGCCCAAACGCTGGGCATCCACTGCGCTGCCGCTGAGCTTGACCGACTCGGCCCGCATCAGCTCTGCCGTTTCAAAGTTGCCGCAAGACGCGTAGACGGCCACGCTGGAGCGCACGAAGCCGGGCGATGTCTCAGTGGAAGTCTCGGCGGACGTGCGCCGGAACTGGTCGGCCATGGCGCAGGCGGTTACCGCGTCGCCCAACAGGTAGGACGACACCATCATTCCGTAGATCGACACCGTGCTGTCGGGGGACATCAACAGCACGCTGGAGAACTGTGCCCGGGCTTGCTCGAAGTTCTTGAGATCCATGTGCGCGAGCCCCAGGAACTCCTGCGCGATCCAGTTGCCCGGGTCTATGCGCAAGGCCTGCTGGTAGCCCTCGACGGCCAATTCGTTTTTCTGCGTGTCGCCCTGCAGTGCTTGCAGGTGATAGACAAAGCCATTCAGAAAATGCAGATAGGAGTTTCTGGCGTCGAGTTGCAGCGCCTCGTTGATGGCTTTATGGGCCTGCGGCAGTTCAACTTGCTGGATGAACTTCACCGCCACGGCGGCCTTGGCCAGCATGTCCGATGCGTGTTCACCGGGCGGGATCAGCGCCACCCGCTTCACCATGTCCGCAAAGGACTTGTCGGCCACTTGGCCCCAGGCGACAGGCGCAGCGCACAGCAGTGCGGCGGCTGAGGCCAAGGCGACGGCTGTATTTTTAGCCTGTTGAATGGGGGTTCTGCAAGGCTTGCGCGTCATGTGGGCTTCTGAAGAGTGGTGTCTGGTAGCCTGCTGCGCAGGTTCACAGAGCACTTTTCGGTGCTTGCAGGCAGGCAGGCAGCGTCGGTGTGAAGCCGAGATTTCCTCAACTGATTTTCATGGGCTGTCGCTGCGCCGAGCCTTGAATAAGGAGGCATTAGCCGCCGCTTATTTAAAGATGCCGATGCCGCGCTGACGTTGCCGTTGCCGTTGCTGTTGAGCCAGGGACCGGTGATCGAAGGGGCGTTTCTGGGGCACGGCGATTGCCCCGCATCGTGGTGGGCAGTGGTGGGCACGCCATGGCTGCGATCTGCCAAGTCGAGCAGATCAGCGGCTTGCGCTACCGAGCTGCGCGGTGGGTACGTGAGGATGGCACGCTGGTCCAGCGGGCGGTCAGGCGGTCAGGCAGATTTGTCGGCCTGTCTGCAACGGTTCGGTTGAGCGGCGAACTTCGGCGCGGGCCAAGGACCCGCGCTACTCGAGGGGATCAGTCCTGCTCTTCGGGCTCTGTTGCTGCAGCTGCAGCTGCAGCTGGCGGACGCGGTGTGCGCACGCCCGGCTTGGCCAGCAATTCGATGTAGAACGCGTCGCCCTTGTCGGCCACGATGGCGTTGATCAGGTCGGTGATGTCGGCAAATTCGACGACCACGGCGCTGGCTTCGGTGGGGCCGAATTTGCAGTCGAAATCCCAGAAGCTGGTGCCGGCCGGCAAGGGCACGCGCCGCTGGCGTTTGACGTACTTGCGGATTTCATGTTTGGTGGCTTCCAGCAAGCGCTCGGGGTGCTTGCCTTCGATGTTCAGTTTGAATGTTTTTTTCAAGTGGGGCCTTCATGGCGTGCTTTGAGAGCGACGCTGGGGAATTAATCGCGAATCGCTGATTATCCGGCCTACTGGCCCATCGCCTTTGCAAGCGCCCAACGAAGAGGCCAAAGCGTTGACTTTGGCCTCTTCGGGTACCGCCGATCAAGCGGCGGCAGACTTGATTCAGTCGGGCTTCTTCGGGCGGCCGGTCTTGATGTGCAACAAGGCATCCAGCGTAGCTTGCAACTGCTTGTCGCCCATCGAGGCCAGCGCTTGCAGGCCGGCACGCAGCAACTCGCTCTTCTTGGTGGAGCGCTTGAAGCCCAGGGCACGCTCTTTCAAGCGCGCGATCAGCTCGAAGTCAACGCGGGGCATGGTGAAACTGTCGCGCACCAGCTTCAGCTTGGGCTTGGCGTCGGCCAGCAGACCGGGCTTGACGGCAGGTTTGGCAGCGGCCTTCACTTTGAGTGCGGTTTTGGCTGCTGCCTTGACAGCGGGTTTGACGCCGGCTTTGGCGACGGTGTTCACTTCCACGACCTTGGCTGTCAGCGCGGGCTTGGCGCTGAACGGCGTGGCGGTGCTCGTGACTGTGGCGACCTTCTTGGCAACAACTTTTTTAGCTGCGGCTGGTGCAGTGGCTGCGGAAGCAGCGGCTGGTGCCGGCGCAGCCGGGCTGGCTTTGGCCGCTGGGGCGGATTTGGCAGCTTTGGCCACAGCCTTGACGGCGGGCTTGGCGACCGGTTTGGTCAGCGGCCATGCGGCGGTCGGGTTGACCGCTTTGGCTTTGGCTGCACGTTTGGCTGCGGGTTTGGCAACTGCCTTCGCGTCTGTCTTCGCGGTTACTGGCGTCGGTTCGACGGCGTTCACCGGAGT
>CANFYD010000287.1 GCA_947450745.1 Burkholderiales bacterium | reverse complement strand
TTGGCGCTTTTTCAGCAAGGTGCGGCCGCCGGGCAGCGGGTGCATTTGTGCGTCTACCACTCGCGCTTCCCGCTGCTGATCCGCTCGGCCATCGAGCGGCAACTCGATGCCACGCTGAAGCGCCACCAGCCCGATGCCGTGTTTGACTTACCCGACATTCGCGCGCGCCTCGATGCCAGCAGCGAGCGGGACCAGCTCTTCATCGTGCTGGGCTCGCCCGTCACCGAGGTTGGGCGCGACCACGATTACGACTGGGCCGTGGTCGAGCCGTCGTCGATGCGCTCACTGATCCAGCTCTGCGGGCGCGTGCGGCGTCACCGTGTCGGCGATTGCGGCGTGCCCAACGTACAGGTGTTCAGCAGCAATTTGCGCCATTTCAGCCAGCCTGGGCAGGCAGCATTCTGCAAGCCTGGGTTCGAGCAGAACAGCGGCTTGTTCCGGCTGGCCTCCCACGACCTGCGCGTGCTGCTGGCTCCCACCGACTACGAAACCATCGACGCGCGGCCGCGCATCCTGGTATCCACGGCAGCCTTGCAGCCTCAGCACCGGCTGGTGGATCTGGAGCATGCCCGGATGCAATACGCCATGCTGCCCCAGCTCAGCGCGCCGCCGCCGGCCACAGGCTGGTTGGCGCGTGGCCTGGCTAACACGCCGCCCCGCCCGGTGTTCAACGCGAGCACCTGGTGGCACGCCGCGCCCGCCGACGCCTTGCTGACCGGCCTGATCCCGCAGCAGCAGGCCTTCCGTGCGGACACGGGCATCAACGAAGTCACGCTGGCCCTGTTGCCCGACGAAGACGGCGAACAGGCGCTGCTGCACCGCGTGCTCGAGACCAAGAGCGGCCGGCGCAGCGAGAAGCTTTACGTCGAAGTTCAACGGGAAGGGCACACCGCCTTGCCAGACAGCGTCGTGCAGGGTGAGCGAATCGAACCCTGGGGCGTGACCGATTACATGACCGAGCTGACCGATTTGTCGGAAGCCCTCGGCCTGTCACTGCGCTACTGCGCCGAACGCTTTGGCACCATCACCGTCAAAGAGTCCGAAGAGGGATGGCAATCGCATCCGGTACTCGGGTTTGCAAAAAGGAGGTCGGCAAGGGCTTGAGCAGCGCCAGAACTGAATCAAAACCAACGTTCAGGGAGTCAATATGTCACTAGAAAAATCACCAAGATCTGCCGCAATC
The DNA here is from genome assembly GCA_947450745.1 of Burkholderiales bacterium. GTDB lineage: Bacteria > Pseudomonadota > Gammaproteobacteria > Burkholderiales > Burkholderiaceae_C > Paucibacter_A. The sequence continues at coordinate 4,446 of CANFYD010000287.1, read as the reverse complement.
TGTGCGGCGTTGAAAAGTCATTTGGCCACTCGGCTGAGGCAAAAACTCCTAAAAACTCAAGGTGCCGATGCTGCCTCTGAGCTGAAGCGAAAGAAGCTTAAAGACGACTTTCAACTTGAATCGCTTCTCGACAACATTGCATCCTGTGTGGGGCAGATTCAGCTGGCGACGCACATCCTCAAAGGCATTCATCCGAGTATCAAGGTTAAAGAGGCGACGAATTTGAACGTCGTACCGAGCACGCTGCAAAAGCACGGTGCAGTTGGGTCACACATCCTCGCGGACGATCTTCACCCCGACGCAACGGGAAACGGTTCTTATGTGACGCGAGTCTACGAAGTGTCAGTACTTCTCCAAACCAAGTTTGAAGGGGCAACTGTTCTCGATCTGATCAAGGCCGGTGACCAAGACGCCATCGCCGCACTGGGTGCATCAGCCAAGGAGGCCAGTACAAATGCGCAAGCCTTGGCTGGCATCGATGATGCGCGTTGCACGCGAACTGCATCAGAAGCCAGAGCCAAACAACTCTACTGGCTGGTGGGCACCGACGCGCACGATGACAGTGCCTTTCACCTGCTGGCACCGCTCTATCCCACCTCGCTTGTCCACCGGGTCTACCAGCAGCTTCAGGACGACCGGTTCAGCGACGAAGCCAAAGCCGCACGTGCCGCCCGCAAAGACGGCAGTCACCATCCCCGCCCGGTGCACGAGTACAGCGACTTGGCGATCCAGCAGCTTGGCGGCACCAAGCCGCAAAACATCAGCCAATTGAACAGTGAGCGGCGTGGCAACAACTGCTTGCTGGCCTCCGTGCCACCGGTCTGGAAGTCGGCCGATGTGCGGCCGCTGCTGGGCGTAAGTTCGCTGTTCAAGGTGTTTGGCCGCCGCCGCGACGTGCAGCAGCAGGCTCGCGCCATGCGTCGATTTTTAGAAGCCAAACCGGTGGCCAACGTCGAGACCCGACGCAAGGTGGACGCTTGGGTCAACGGCTTGATCGACGAGTTGCTGCAGTTCAGCGCCGAGTTGCAAACGCTGGCACCGGGTTGGACCGACTCAAGCGATTGCACCTTGCCGGCGGCACAACGCTTGTGGCTGGACCCGAACGACGCCGAGCCCATCACGGCTGCTGCTGTTGCTGATGACGCGGCAGACCAGGTGGCCGAGGACTTTGCTCGCTGGCTGAACACTCAGTTGCGCGACCCGCTGCCGGTCGGCGACGCCGAGTTCTTGCACTGGCGCAAGTTGGCGCGCGAGCAGTTCAGCGCCGATGAACGGGAGTCAGCGTGAGCACGACTGAATCCGTCATTGAACCCAAAGCCGCGCCCAGCGAAGCTGCGCTGTTGGTGCTGCCCCGCATCCGCGTGCAGAACGCTAATGCCATCTCCAGCCCATTGACCTGGGGCTTTCCCGCCATGTCAGCCTTTCTGGGGCTGATGACGGCCCTGGAGCGCCGCTTGGGGCCGGACGCCGGTATTGCCTTTCGAGCGGTCGGTGTGGTCTGCCATGGCTTTGAGGCGCAAGTCACCACGCAGGGCTATACGCGTGCCTTTCATCTGACCCGTAACCCGGTGCAGGATGACGGCAGTACCGCCGCTATCGTCGAAGAAGGTCGGGTGCATCTGGAAGTGACTCTGGTGTTCGGCGTACTCCTCAGCGCTGACCTGCTGGGCGAAACGCAACGGCAGGCCTTGGCTGAACAGGTCGCCCACATGGTCGCTGGCATGCGCTTGGCGGGCGGCAGCGTGATGCCACCTTTGCCCACAGCGCAGCGCCGCCCGACAAGGTCGACGCTGGAGTTGCTTGCAACCCGGGAGGATCAGGAGGACGAACGGCGTTTGCAGTTCCGCCGCTTGGCGCGCCGCTGCTTGCCCGGCTTTGCCCTGGTGTCGCGTGACGACCTCTTGCGAGCGCGGCTGGCAGCGCTAAAAGCCAGCAATCCAGAAGCCACTGCGCTGGATGCCTGGTTGGACTTGTCTCGCTGGAATCACCGGGCGGTGCAGACACCCGATGAGCAAGGCGAGTTGACCACCACTTGGGTGACTGACGCCCGGGCGGGCTGGACTGTACCGATCCCGGTGGGCTATGCCGGCTTGTCCGAGCTGCATGCGCCCGGCATGGTGGCTGGCGCACGGGATATGCATACGCAGTTCCGCTTTGTCGAATCCATCTGGTCTATCGGGCAGTGGCTCAGCCCGCATCGCCTGCAAGGGCTGGACGACCTGCTCTGGTACGCGCAAGTGGAGGGCGATGGGGACGACAAGCGCGTCTACCGCTGTCGAAATGACTACGCCCCACCGGGGCTTGCCGAGCCGGCCGGCAGCTCCTGAATCTGCCGATTTACTCGTTCCTCATTTGTTCACTCATTCACTCATTCATTCCTGTACACCCACGGAGTTTTCCATCATGGCTACAACGACCCACACCCTCAAGACCGCTTCAGTCCTCGCTTTCGAGCGCAAGCTGGACCCGTCTGACGCCCTGTTCTTTGCCGGCAACTGGGACCAGCGCGGCAATGCAGCGCAATGGGCACCGATCACGGTGCGCGAAAAGTCGGTGCGCGGCACCATTTCAAACCGTCTCAAGCCGGCTAATCAGGACGCGGCCAAGCTCGATGCCGCCATCGAGAACCCCAACTTGCAAACGGTGGACGTGGCCACCTTGCCCGCCGATGCCGACACCCTGAAGGTGAGCTTCAGTTTGCGGGTGCTGGGCGGTGCCGGTACGCCGTCGGCCTGCAACAACGCGGACTACCGTGCCAAGCTGCTGGCCACCGTGCAAGGCTATGTCGAGGGCACCGGTTACGGCGAGTTGGCCAGGCGCTATGGCCACAACTTGGCCAATGGCCGCTTCCTGTGGCGCAACCGCATCGGTGCCGAGCAAGTCGAGGTTCAGGTTCAACATCTGGTGCAAGGCGTGCCTGTCAAGACCTGGACGTTCGACGCGCTGGCCTTGAATGCGCGCGAATTCACCGCCAACGCCGCCGCCGTGCAGCCTCTGCAAGAGCTGGGTGAGCTGATTGCTCAAGGCCTGACCGGGCAAAGCCATGTGCTGCTGCAAGTGACCGCCTTTGCTCGGATTGGTGCTGGGCAGGAGGTGTACCCCTCGCAGGAACTGATCCTGGACAAGGCCAGCAGCGGCAAGAGCAAGACCCTGTACGTGGTCAATGGCGTGGCGGGCATGCACTCGCAAAAGCTCGGCAATGCGCTGCGCACCATCGACACCTGGCATCCGGATGTGGCTGAACTTGGCCCGATCGCCGTCGAGCCCTACGGTTCTGTCACCACCTTGGGCCGCGCCTGCCGCCGTCCGACCGACAAACTCGACTTTTACAACCTGCTGGACGGTTGGATGCTGAAAGACAAGGTGCCCGCGTCAGACCAGCAGCACTTTGTGATGGCCACGCTGATCCGCGGCGGGGTGTTTGGCGATGCCGGCAAGGAGTGATGACGTCATGAGCCTCATCAGCCATTACTTGGACATTCACCTGCTGCCCGATCCAGAATTGGCACCGCATCATTTAACAGAAGCCTTGTTCACCAAGTTGCACCTTGCACTGGCTGCGATGGACACGGATGCCATCGGCGTCAGCTTTCCTGGCTATGCAAAGTCTCCAGTGCAGCTTGGCGACCAGTTGCGTTTGGTCGGACCAGCCGACGCTCTGGCGCTCTTGCTGAGTACGTCTTGGCTGGGCGCGATGCGGGACCATATCCGCCTCAGCGCCGTGTTGCCGGTGCCTGCTGGCGTTGAGCATCGTCACTTGCGACGCGTGCAGGCCAAAAGTAGTCCCGCCCGCTTGCGCCGCCGGCAAATCAAGCGGCACGGCCTGAGCGAGGCCGAGGCCCTCGCGCAAGTGCCCGACAGTGCTGCCGAACGTTTGCGCTTGCCCTTTGTTCAAGTGCGCAGCGCCAGTACCGGGCAGACATTCCGGCTCTTTCTTGACCTGGGTCCGGCGCAGCCCTCTTCTAGCGAAGGAAGTTTCAACGCCTACGGGCTGAGCAGCACCAGGACCATTCCCTGGTTTTGACCCTTTTTTTAGCGAGCCACGCAAGCGCTTGCAAATCAAGCACTTGCGCGAGCTGTCTAAATTTTGGTGTTTTGCCGTCAAGCTCGGTAAAAGAGCGCTGTGACAATGAGTTGGCTGTTTTCTGGTCTTGTTCACTGCCGAATAGGCAGCTTAGAAAGCTCGCGTGGCCCGTAAAAGTGGTGCTCGCAGGTTCACTGCCGAATAGGCAGCTTAGAAAATTGAGGGCGTTGCGGACTGAACAATATCTGCGTTCACTGCCGAATAGGCAGCTTAGAAAACCCGCAAAGATTAATGGCACTCCTGCGATCTGTTCACTGCCGAATAGGCAGCTCAGAAACTCAAGTCCAAACGCACCGACATGGCCTTCGTGTTCACTGCCGAATAGGCAGCTCAGAAATATGCCAATTCCATTCATGCGGATG
>CANFYD010000286.1 GCA_947450745.1 Burkholderiales bacterium | reverse complement strand
TGAGCGGCCAGCCTTCTGAGGCCACGACCGCTGCCAGCGCCGCAGACTGGCTGGATGCGCCAGTGGCAGTGGTGTCCGGCAGCGACGCCGCCAGCCCCTGGCAGATCCAGCGCTTGTGGGACGGCTCGCTGCCGATTGAAGACAGCATCAATCAAGGGCTGGCTTGGGTGGTGCTGAACTTCCGGCCCTTCTTTCAGACGGTGCGCGACCCGATCAACGACACGCTGCTGTGGGTCGAAGCGTTGTTGCAAAGCGTGCCGGCGCTGGCGATGGTATCGATCTTCGGGCTGCTGGCCTGGCAATTTGCCGGCCGGGGCGTGGCAGTCACCACCGTGATTTCGCTGCTGGTGGTGGTGATGCTGAACATCTGGCCGGAGGCGATGGTCACGCTGTCGCTGGTGCTGACGGCGCTGGCGTTCTGTCTGACGATCGGTTTGCCACTGGGCATCTTTTTGGCCAGCAACGACCGGGCGCAGCGGATTGCCCGGCCCTTCCTCGATGCCATGCAGACGACGCCGGCTTTTGTCTACTTGGTGCCGGTGGTGATGCTGTTCGGCATCGGCAATGTGCCGGGTGTCATCGTCACCATCATCTTTGCGCTGCCGCCGTTGGTGAGGCTGACCAACCTCGGCATACGTCAAGTGCGGCCGGACTTGATCGAGGCGGCCCGCGCCTACGGTGCCTCGCCCGCGCAAATGTTGTTCAAGGTGCAGTTGCCGCTGGCCCTGCCGTCCATCATGGCCGGCGTCAATCAGACGCTGATGTTGTCGCTGTCGATGGTGGTGATCGCTTCGATGATTGCCGTTGGCGGCCTCGGCCAGATGGTGCTGCGCGGCATCGGCCGGCTCGACATGGGCTTGGCCACCGTCGGCGGTCTGGGCATCGTGCTGCTGGCGATCTCGCTGGACCGGATCACGCAGGCCGCCGGCCAAGCACGGCGCGGTGTGCGCCATTGGTGGCAGACCGGCCCGATCGGCCTGTTGATGGCCTTGTGGCGGCGGCTGGCCCGGCCGGCTGCGGCAAGCCGCGTGCCAACTGTCGCCGCGCCTGCACTCGTCAGTCCAAGCACACCCGTCGCCCAAGTGACCCCAACCGCAGTCAACTTATCGCCGATCCAAGCGCTACCCGCCGCCTGACCGCAGCCACGCGCCCACCTTTTTTCACTCCCCATCGAAGGACATGCCCGAATGAGCCGTATCCATCGCACACAACGCCTCACCTTCAACCTGCTCGCCGCCAGCCTGCTGGCCCTGCCCCTGGCCACTTCAGCCGCCACGACGGCGGTCCAATTGCCCGGCACCGGCATCAGCGTTCAGCCGCTGCAAAACACCATTGCCGAAGCCACCTTCCAGACGCTGCTGGTCTCGCGCGCGCTGCAAAAGCTGGGCTATGACGTGGCGCTGCCCAAGGAAATCGCACCACCGACGGCCCATGTCGCCATCTCCAACGGAGACGCCACCTTCATGGCCGACCACTGGAGCCCGCTGCATGAGGACTTCTACGTGAACGCCGGCGGCGACGCCAAGCTGTCCCGCACCGGGGTCTATTCGGACAACTCGGCCCAGGGCTATCTGATCGACAAGGCCACCGCGACCCAATACAAGATCACCAACCTGAAGCAACTTGCCGACCCGAAGATTGCCAAGCTGTTCGACACCGATGGCGACGGCAAAGCCGACCTGACCGGCTGCGACCCCGGCTGGGGCTGCGAGGCCGTCATCGAGCATCAACTGAGCGCCTTCCAGCTGCGCGACTCGGTGACCCACAAGCAAGGCAGCTACTCCGCGCTGATTGCCGACACCATCGTCCGCCACAAGGAAGGCAAGCCGATCTTCTACTACACCTGGACGCCGTATTGGGTCAGCGGCGTGATGCGGCCGGGCCGCGATGTGGTCTGGCTGGAAGTGCCGTTTTCGTCGTTGCCGGGTGAGCAAAGCAAGATCGACACCCAACTTCCGAACGGCCGCAACTACGGCTTTGTCGTGAACCAACAGAACATCGTCGCCAACAAGCAGTTCATCCTGGACAACCCGGCTGCCGCCAAATTGTTCGAATTGATGAAGCTGCCGATGGCCGACATCAGCGCCGAGAACATGCGCATGATGAACGGCGAGAACTCCGCCACCGACATCGCCCGCCACACCGACGGATGGATCAAAGCCCACCAGCGCGTCTTCGACGGCTGGATCGCGCAGTCGCTGGCCGCCGCCAAGAAGTAGGCCAGGAGGCGGCAAGGCTCAAGCCCGACCGACCGTCCATCCATCCACACCCCTCGGCAAGGACTGCGGTCCTCGCCCATCCATCCGATCGGCAGCACCCATTGATCAGCAACGCAAGTAAAAAAATAAGCAGCCTGCTCGCCACCGTCTTGGCAGTCGGCGCTTTTGCCGGCTCGGCGCAAGCACAGACCACGGCAGCAACGCCGTCCTCCAAGCTGCAGATCTACGGCTACTTCGACCTCGGCCTGGTGAAGGAGACCGGCAGCGCTGTGCGCCTGGACCGCGGCCAGAACAATTGGCTGGGCTTCAAAGGCACGGAGACGTTGGACGCCGACCTGTCGGCCGTCTTCAACCTGCAAATGCGTTTCAACCCGGACACCGGCACCCAGGAAAAGTCGACCCGGGTGTTTCAGGGCGAGACCACCATCGGCCTGGTCAGCAAATCGCTCGGCAGCGTGCGCCTGGGCCGCGCGCTGACGCCGCTGTGGGGCCAGAAATGGGTGTTCGACCCCTGGTACGACAGCGGCCTGATGGGCTCGATGGCCAGCTACAACGGCGACTTCAACAGCGACGGCCTGCCCACTGCCGACTTCAACAACTACTCGCGCGCCAGCAACGCCGTCTATTACAGCTCACCCAATATCGCCGGCTTCGAGCTGCATGTGGAGGCTGAAATCGAGCGCGCCGTGGGCGACGATGCGGCAGCCACGGTCGCCAAAGCGCGCTCGAAGGGCTTGTCGCTGAACTATGCCAACGGGCCGTTCAAAGCGATGCTGGCGCATGAAGAAAACCACCTGGCCGACAAGATCAGCTATGTCGCCAGCTCCTATCAACTGGGTTCATTGAACTTGATGGGTTCCTACTCCCACACCGACCTGTCCGGCTCGGCGCATAAGTTGCGCAGCATGTTGGTGGCCGCCACCTATGCCGTCGGTGCCGACACGGTGCGCGTGGGCTATGGCCGCATCCAGGAAAGTGGCAACCACAAGCTCAGCCTGGGCTACAACCACCCGCTGTCCAAGCGCACCAACCTCTACGCCGACGTTTACCGCGAGCGGATCGTCACCGACCGCAACGGCGTGGCGCTGGGCATCAACCACAGCTTTTAATCCTCAAGCCGAGGCGCCGGGCGCATGCTGCGCTGGGTCGCCATGCGCACAAACCGTGGCCAGCCATAAATTTCAAGTGCTATTGTGAAATATCAAAAATATTCCAGTTTTGCTGTGATTTTTTGAGTTTTCGCCATCCGGTTTCGAGACAAACCGGCGTCCAACGACTGCACAAAAAGTAAAACAATATGACAACAGATCGATCACAGGGCTGCGTCCAAAGGGGAGGCTTGGCGCTCACGCTGGCCCTGCTCGCTGGCAACGCCGCCGCTCAAAGCCTGCCACCCGGGCCGGGTTTGGATGCCCAAATCAACGCCCTCTTCGCCAGCTCGACCGGCTGGTTCGTGCAGCTGGTTTTTGCCTCGCTGCCGGGCACCGATTTCCCATGGATCGTGCTGTGGCTGGTGGTGGCCGCCAGCGTCTTCACCGTCTACTTCAAGTTCATTCAGGTGCGCGGCTTCCGACATGCGATCGAGCTGGTCCGGGGCGACTACTCCGACCCGAAAGCCAAGGGCGAAGTCAGCCACTTCCAGGCGCTGGCTACCGCCCTGTCCGGCACCGTTGGCTTGGGCAATATCGCCGGGGTCGCCGTGGCCGTCGGCATCGGCGGGCCGGGGGCGACGTTCTGGATGATTCTGGCCGGCCTGCTCGGCATGGCGGCCAAGTTCACCGAATGCACGCTGGCGGTCAAGTACCGCAACGAATATGCAGACGGCACGGTGTCGGGCGGCCCGATGTACTACATGACCAAGGGCTTTGCCGAGCGCGGCCTGCCCGGCGGCAAGATCATGGCGGTGTTGTTTTCGCTGTTCTGCATCGGTGCCAGTCTGGGCGCTGGCAATATGTTCCAGGCCAATCAAGCCCATGCGCAATTGGTCAACATCACCGGGGGTGCCGACAGCCTCATGGCGGGCCATGGTTGGATCACCGGCCTGGTGATGGCGGCGGTGGTGTTTGCGGTGATCGTCGGCGGCATCAAGTCCATCGCCACTGTCACTGAAAAAATCGTGCCCATCATGGGCCTGATCTACGTCGGTGCCGCGTTGGCCGTGATCTCGGTCAACTACGACAAGGTCGGCTGGGCCTTCGAGCAGATTTGGCTTGGCGCATTCACCGGCTTGGGCGTGGCCGGAGGCTTCGTCGGGGCCCTGATCCAGGGCTTCAGGCGGGCGGCGTTCTCGAACGAGGCGGGCGTCGGCTCGGCCGCCATCGCGCATGCGTCGGTGCGCACCAACGAGCCGATCACCGAGGGCTTGGTGTCGCTGCTGGAGCCCTTCATCGACACGGTGGTGATCTGCACGATGACGGCGTTGGTGATCGTCATCGCCGGCGTGCTGTTGGTCGACCCGGCCACCGGCCTCTACGTTGTCGAAGGCGGCCGCATCGTCACCGCTGGCGGAGCGACCGGGGTCGAGCTGACCTCGATCGCCTTTGCACAGGGCCTGAGCTGGTTCCCTTATGTGCTGGCTGTCGCGGTGCTCCTGTTTGCCTTCTCGACGATGATTTCCTGGTCCTATTACGGCCTCAAGGCCTGGACCTATCTGGTCGGCGAGGGCCAGAAGCGCGAGCTGGTCTTCAAGCTGGTCTATTGCGGCTTTGTCGTGCTCGGCGGGGCGGCACAACTGGGCGCGGTGATCGACTTTTCCGACGCGATGATCTTCTCGATGGCCGTGGTCAACATCATTGCGCTGTACTTGCTGCTGCCGGTGGTCAAGCGGGAAGCCAATTCCTACTTTGCTCGTCTGCGCTCGGGCGAGATCCACAAGTTTGTTCAGCAGGGCCGTCGCGCCGCCTGAACGAGGCTCCGAAACAAAAAAAGGGCAGCTCGTGGCTGCCCTTTTTGCATGCGGCAAGCGCCGCAGTTGGCCGTTCAGTCGATGATTCGACCGATCAGCCGGCCTTCTTGGCGTAAGCGGAACACCAGCCGTTGGCATTGACTTGTTTGGCACCCAGCAGCGGACAACCGCCCCAAGCGTCGCCGGCCTTGCCTTGATACAGCGCACAGTTGCTGCAGACCTTGCCCTTGGCATAGGTGGGGTACTTGGCGGCATCGACCTTGGTAGCGTCGTGCTTGTAGCCGATGCCCTTGGCTGCGGCGTCGTTTTCGTCAGCATGGGCGGGCTGGGCAAAAACGGCCGGGGCAGCGGCGAGGGCCAAACCGGCGGGAACCAGGGTGATGATGAATTTGCGGCGGCTATTCATGGATAGGCTTTCAATGTCCGGATCTAGGGACCCCCGCGCGGCTCCGGCACCGACAAGGGGAATGACGATTCATAACCCGATGAGCTTAGCTGGCTTCACGGGATTTTC
>CANFYD010000285.1 GCA_947450745.1 Burkholderiales bacterium | reverse complement strand
CGGCCCAGGCGACTCTGGCCCGCGAGAAAATCGCGGCAGCTCGAACAGCAACGAGAACGGCCATGGCGGCTCGAACTCGCAGCCGCGCCCGGAGCGGCCACGCTTTGCCGACCGCCATCGCCAGGAAGGTCAGCACGCCAGCCGCAATCCCGGTCAAGGTCCGCGCCAAGCCATGAATCAAGGCGAACAGGGCCAGAGCCGCGGTGCTTACGGCCGTCCGCCCGAGCGGGATTCACGCGATTCGCGTGGCCCGCAAGGTGACAGGGGCGACAGGAGCGACCGAGGCGAGCGCAGTGGTGGCGGCTATCAGGGTGGGCAGCATTCAGGTGGTCAACACCACGGCGGCCAATACCCGCAGCAGCAAGGCCCGCGCCAAGGCATGGGTCAGGGCGGCGGCGGCGGTGGCGGCGGTTATCAGCGCGACCAAGGTCCGCGCTATGAAGACCGCCGCCCGGCTCGTAATGAATGGCAGCCGCAGGATTCGCGCTCGGAGCAGCGCAATGATTCACGCCAGCCGCAGCAGGATCAATACCAGCCGCGCCGCCAGGAGGGCAACTACGGCCGTCCGCCAGAGCATGCTGGTCGTGATTCACGTGACGCGCGCCCAGCCGGACAATATCCGCGCAACGAGCAGCGCAACGAACAACGCCCGCCCTATCAGCAGCGGCCACAGTTTGACGGCCGTGAAGCGCCCGCTTCACGTGACTCGCGTGACACGCGCGGCCCGCGCGACGACCGCAACTCAGGCGGCCAATATCCGCAGCGCTCGCAGCCCTATCAAGCTCGAAGTGGCCAGGGCGAAGGCTCGGGCAGCTATCAGCAGCGCCAGCAGCAAGAGCGCGATCAGCAGCAGCAACGCCCGCGTTTTGATGACCGCCGGCCGGCTCAATTCGACAGCCGCGACGGCCGTGACAGCCAAGGCCGCCGTGAGTCTTACTCGCAGCAGCAGCCCTACTCGAATGTTGGGCAAGCTCCGCAGCAGGAACCACGCCGCGACCAGCGTCGTGCCAGCGGTCCGCGTCCGGCCGGTGCCTATCAGCAGCACGGCTCAAACGGTCCCAGTGGTCAAGGCTACCCGGCCCGCCCTTACCAGGGCAATCAGGGCAAGGCCGCACCGCGCAGCCGCGATGACGACGACGATGACGACGACGACCACTACGTCGACCCGAACAAGGCCGAGGGCGTGCGCTTGTCCAAGCACATGGGCGTGCTGGGCATGGCGTCGCGGCGCGAAGCGGACGAATGGATTGCAGCCGGCTGGGTACGTGTCGACGGCAAGCTGGCCGTGCTGGGTCAGCGCGTCGGCCTTGACCCCACCCATTTGAAGATCGAAGTCGATCAGTTGGCCAACAAAGAGCAGGCCAAGCGCGTCACGATTCTGCTGAACAAGCCGATCGGGCTGGTCTCCGGCCAAGCCGAAGACGGCTACGAAAACGCCTCGACGCTGATCCGCTCGGACACCCACTGGGCGGACGACACCTCCGGTTTGAAGTACCACATCGGCCACAGCCGCAGCCTGGCCCCGGCCGGCCGGCTCGACATCGACTCCACCGGCCTGCTGGTGCTGACGCAAGACGGTCGCATCGCCAAGCTGCTGATCGGTGAGGATTCCAAGATCGAAAAGGAATACCTGGTGCGGGTCGAGTACGAAGGCCGTGGCGGCGTCAAGAGTGACACCGGCCGTTTGCCCGACGCCGACCTCGAACTGCTCAACCACGGCCTGGAGCTGGACGGTTTGCAGCTGAAGCCGGCCAAGGTCAGCTGGCAAAACGAAGACCAATTGCGCTTCGTGCTGCGCGAAGGCCGCAAGCGCCAGATCCGCCGCATGTGCGAGCAGGTCGGCCTGAAGGTGGTGGGCCTGCGGCGTGTGCGCATCGGTCGCATCAGTCTGGGCAATCTGCCGGTCGGTCAGTGGCGATTCCTGACACCGTGGGAGCGGTTTGATTGATTCAGAGGGCAAGGTTGAGGGAGTAGCTGAGTCCCACCGCCATAGCGTCGCGGTCTTGGCTTTGGCGCTGCTGCTGGGGCTGCAGCCTGTCACCACCGACCTTTACTTACCCGCCCTGCCCGGCTTGCGCACGGCGCTGGGTGCCGGCATGTCGGGTGTGCAACTGACCTTGTCCGCGCTGATGGTCTCTTTCGGCATCGGGCAATTGCTGCTCGGGCCGGTATCAGACCGGTTCGGGCGGCGACCGGTGCTGCTGGGAGGCTTGGCACTTTATTTGCTGGCCGCGCTGGGTGCCGCCAGCAGTGCCACGATCGAACAACTGGTCGCTTGGCGAGGCTTGCAAGGCCTCGGTTTGGCGGCCTCCGTGGTCTGCGCACGCGCCATGTTGCGCGATTGGTTCGAGCCGCATCAGGGCGCGCAAGTGATGGCGCGAGCGCTCACCGGCCTGGGTCTGCTGGCGATGTTGAGCCCGGCTCTGGGCGGCTGGCTCAGCGCGGTCTGGGGCTGGCGCGCGGCCATGTTGGCGATTGCCGTCTTTGCCGCGCTGAGCTTGCTGTACGTCGTGCTGCGGGTGCCGGAGTCGCTGCAGCAGCGCAACCCGCAAGCGCTGCAGCCGCGTGAGATGCTGCGCGGCTGGGTCATCGTGCTGCGCCACCCGACCTTTCGCGCCTTCGGCCTGCTGACGGCGCTGGCCTATGCCACGCTCTACAGCTTTCTGGCAGGCTCCTCCTTTGTGTTCATCGAGCTGTTGCAGCTGTCGCGCCAGACTTACGGCTTGCTGCTGGGCTCTTGCGCCGCCGTGTATGTGCTGGGCACGCTGATCTGCCGCCACTGGCTGCAGCATCACGGCCTGGCCGCCAGCGTCAAGCGCGGGGCGGTGTTCACGCTGACCGGCGGGCTGCTGGTGGCGGGCTTGGCGCTGGCCGGTCAGCAGTCGGTGGCGGCGCTGTTGCTGCCGCAATGGCTGATGATTTTTGGCCACGGCGTGCTGCAGCCTTGCGGGCAAGCCGGGGCGGTCGGGCCGTTCCCGCAGCGGGCCGGGGCGGCCTCGGCGCTGTCGGGGTTCTTGATGGCGCTGGCGGCCTTCATCGTCGGTGCTTGGCTCAGCCACGCGCTGCCGGGCATGACAAATGCCCTGCCCTTGGCCTTGACGCTGTGCTTCTTTGCCGTTTTGACGACACTGGTTGCCTGGACGCTGGTGCAGCGGCCACTGCCGCCGGTGGTGGTGGCAGCGGCCGCTTGAACGGCACGGGTCAAAAGCAGCTCCAAAACAGGCCAAAACCGCGTTCAAAACCCGAAAATCGCGAATAAAAATGTATCTGACCCCATTCATGGGTTTTCAGCCTCGGGCTGGGGACGCAAAAAAATGACTCTGACCCCGGTGTGGAAAAACTCGTTTTGGCGGCCGATTTGTATTGCGGGGCCGACGGGCAGCGGCAAGACGGCGGCGGCGTTGGCGTTGGCGGAAGTGCTGCCGGTGGAGATCATCAGCGTCGATTCGGCCTTGGTGTACCGGAGCATGGACATCGGCACGGCCAAGCCGACGGCTGAGCAGTTGCGGGCGGTACCGCATCATCTGATCGACATCACCGAGCCGACCGAGGTCTATTCGGCCGGACAATTTGCCGTCGCTGCGCAGCGCTTGGCGGCCGAGATTCTGGCGCGTGGGCGTTTGCCGCTGCTGGTCGGCGGCACCATGCTTTACTTCAAAGCGCTGTTCGACGGGCTGAGCGACCTGCCCGAGGGCGATGCTAGCGTGCGGGCCGCGCTGGATGCACGCGGCGCAGCGCTCGGTTGGCCGGCCCTGCATGCCGAGTTGGCGTTGATCGACCCGGCCACCGCTGCCCGCGTGGCTCCGGCCGATGCACAGCGCATTCAGCGCGCGCTGGAGGTCTGGCAATTGACCGGCAGGACGATGACCGAGCTGCACCAACAGCGCAGCGCCGGCGTCGATTGGCCGCTGATTTCACTCGAACCGCGCAACCGCGCCTGGCTGCATGAACGGCTTGGGCAGCGCTTCGAGCAGATGCTGGCCCAAGGCCTGCTTGACGAAGTGCGGCAGTTGCGGGCACGCGGCGACTTGACAGCCAACACGCCGTCGATGCGCTGCGTCGGCTACCGGCAGAGCTGGGAGGCGCTAGCAACCGATGACTTCCGCAGCTTGCAAGAACTTGGCGCAGCCGCCACTCGCCAACTGGCCAAGCGGCAGCTGACCTGGTTGCGCAGCATGCCGCAGCGCGAGGTGATCGCCTGCGACGACCCGCAAGCGGTGCCGGCCGTGCTGGCGGCGGTGCAGCGGCTGTTGATGCAGCCGCAGCCAGAACAGCCCGCAGGCGGTCGCTGATGGCGCTGCTTGAAGCCACCGGGCTGCGCAAAAGCTACGGCCAGAGCGTCATTTTTGAAGGCATCGATCTGCAACTGGCTGCGGGCGAGTTGGTCGCCTTGCTGGGGGAATCGGGCTCGGGCAAATCGACGCTGTTGAATTGCCTGGCCGGGCTGGACACGCTGGACGCCGGCCGCGTGCTATTGGCCGGTGCCGACCTCACCGTGATGAACGACAGCCAGCGGGCGCTGCTGCGACGGGCCCAGCTCGGCTTTGTCTTCCAGGCCTTTCACGTGCTGCCGCATTTGAACGTGGCGGACAACGTCGGCCTGCCCCTGCTGCTGCTGCGCCGGCCGGACCCGGCACGGGTTGCCGAGATGCTGGCCGCGGTCGGTCTTGAAGGTTTGGGGCAGCGGCTGCCGCGTCAGTTGTCCGGCGGGCAGTTGCAGCGGGTCGCCATCGCGCGGGCGCTGGTGCACAAACCGGCGTTGGTGCTGGCGGACGAGCCGACTGGCAACCTCGATGCCCGCCACGCCGGTGCAGTGCTTGATCTGTTGCTGGCGCAGGTGCGTCAGCAGGGCTCGGCTTGCTTGCTGGTGACCCATTCCGAGCGGGCGGCCGAGCGGGCCGACCGTTGCCTCAAGCTCGACGACCAAGGCTTGAACCTAGATCCGGCAGATGACCGCTCCCCACCGCCTCGGAGTTCCCATGTCTATTGAGATTCCCCTGCCCGCGCACCTTCACCCATTGGGTGAGCGCGCTACACAGCCGATTGAGCCGCGCTACGTCACGCTGGCTGCGTTGCTTCTCCTGGTGGGCAAGAGCCCACTGCGTCGCAGCGCCTTGCCATCGCACCGCAACGCAGCCCACTCGGCCGCGTCTAACTGCCGGATCTAGGTTGAAGTGAGATCCGCTTGAGCTTGACTTGGTGGGTGAAATTGTCCTGGCCGGCCTTGCGCCACCAAGCCGGTCGCCAATTGCTGGCCTTGTTGGCCATCATGCTGGGCGTGGCGCTCGGCTTTGGCGTCCACCTGCTGAACAGCAGCGCACTGGCCGAGTTCGGCTCGGCAGCGGCCAGCCTGAGCGGCAAGCCCGACCTGGTCGTCCGCGCCGACCCCGGCCGCTCACTCGAAGCCGCCTATGCCGACATCGCCCGCCTGCCCGGCGTGGTCCTGGCCTCACCGGTGCTGGAAGGCCAAGCGCAGGCCAGCGCTGCCGACGGCAAGGTGTTCAGCCTGCGCATCATCGGCCAGGATGTGTTGCAGTCCGCCGCGCTGACGCCGGAGCTCACGCCCCAAGCTGACCAGCAAGCCCAAGCCCAAGCCATGACCTGGCTGCTCGACCCGCAGCACTTGTACTTGAACGACGCCGCGCTTCGGCGCCTGCCCGCTGCGGCGGACAACAT
>CANFYD010000284.1 GCA_947450745.1 Burkholderiales bacterium | reverse complement strand
GGCCTGGCGTTCTGGTTTCTCGACGTTCGCGGGGCCTTGCTGTGGGCCGTGTTGATGGCGTTTTTATCACTGCTGCCGGCAGTGGGTGCCGGGCTGGTGTGGCTGCCGGTGGCACTCTACTTTTTGCTGACAGGCGCGGTCGGGCACGGCATTGCGCTGACGGCCTACGGCGTGCTGGTCATCGGCCTGGTCGACAACCTGCTGCGCCCGATGCTGGTGGGCAAGGACACCCGCATGCCCGACTACGTGGTGATGATCACCACGCTGGGCGGCATGACGGTGTTCGGCATCAACGGCTTCGTGCTGGGGCCGGCCATCGCGGCGATGTTCATCGCCGTCTGGCATCTGTACGGCATGACCAAAACCGGGGCTATTCGGCCCTGAGCTGAATCAACGCTTCTTGTCCTTGTCGAGCTGGTTGCCAATCACGGCACCTACAGCGGCACCGCCAACTGTGCCCACCGAACTGCCGCCAGTCAGCACCGCGCCACCCACCGCGCCGATACCGGCACCGATCGATGTGTTCCTGTCCCGGTTCGACATACCGGCACAGGCCGTCAGGCTGAGGGCCAAAGCAAGTGTGGCCGTCGTGAGAGAAATTCTTTTTAGCGTACTCATAGGGAAACCTCCGAATAAAACATACTGGGTTGGCTACAAAGTTTGGTTCGGGAATGAACTCGTACTTGCAGCATCTGCTTCAAGAATATGCCGATCACCAGAGCCCGTCTGTTGGATGGCGCACAGAGCTTGAAACTGTTTGTTTGTTTGTTTCTTTCCGGGGCGACGAGCGGAATACGAGTGCGCCGAGTCACGCTCATTCATGCCGCAAGGCCTCGATCGGATCCATGCGCGCAGCGCGCCGGGCCGGGAAGTAGCCGAACAGCACCCCGATGGCGGCGGAGAAGAAGAACGACAGCAGGTTGATCATCGGATCGAACAAAAAGGGCACCCCCATCACGCCGGCCAGCGCATAGGACGCCGCAGCCGCGATGACGATGCCGACCAAACCGCCCAACGCGGCCAGCGCCACCGCTTCGATCAAGAACTGCAGCAGCACCTCGCGTTCCAGCGCGCCGATGGCCAAGCGCAGGCCGATCTCGCGGGTCCGCTCGGTCACGCTGACCAGCATGATGTTCATGATGCCGATGCCGCCCACCAGCAAGCTCACCGCCGCCACCGCACCGAGCAAGCTGGTCAGCACACCCATCGTGCTGGACATGGTTTCGGCCAGCTGCTGGGTGTCGAAAATATTGAAATTGTCGTCATCGGCCTCGGCCAGCTTGCGGCGCTCGCGCAGCAGGTCGCGCAGGCTGGCCTTCAGCGGGGCGCTGTCGCTGCCCTCCTCCATCGCCACCGACAAGGTGCTGACCTTGGTGCTGCCGGTGACCCGGCGCTGCAGCGTGTGCAGCGGCACCAGCACCAGGTCATCCTGATCCCCCATGCCGCCCTGGCCTTTGGCGGCCAGGATGCCGATCACGCTGCAAGAAAACTGCTTGACGCGCAGCGGCGAGCCTAGGCCGGTCTGGCCGACCGTGCCGCCGAAGATTTCACGCCGCACCGTCTCGCCGATGATGCAAACGGCGGCCCCGGCGAGTTGTTCGTCGGGGTCGAAACTGCGGCCGCTGGCCATCTTCCAGTTGCCGGTTTCAAACCAGGCATTGGTGCTGCCGGTGACGCTGGTGGCCCAGTTGCGGCCATTCGCCACCACGGTCACGCTGGCCCGGCCGTGCGGGGCCACCGCCGCCACGCCGCCGATCTGCGCCTCGATCGCGGCTGCATCGGCCTCGGTGAACTGCGGCACGCCGCCGCCACCGCCGCCGCCACCCGGTTGGCGTTGACCCGGCATCACCAGCAGCAAGTTGGTGCCCAGGCTGGTGATCTGGGTCTGGATCGCCTGCGTCGCGCCATTCCCCACCGTCACCATCGTGATGACCGCGCTGACGCCGATGACGATGCCCAGGATGGTCAAGAAGGAGCGCAGCAGGTTGCGGCGGATCGAGCGCAGCGCCAGAAACAGGGTGTTGAGCAGCATCAGATCGCTCCGGCTGCGGCATTCACTGGGGCCGCATTCGGCACGGTCGGGTGCGGGTTGAGGCGGTCGCTGTCGATGCGCCCGTCGACAAAATGCACCATGCGGCGCGCAAAGGCCGCCATGTCGAGCTCGTGCGTGACCATCAGCACGGTGATGCCGTGGTCGATGTTGAGGCCGCGCAGCAGCGCCATGATTTCCTGGCTGCGCTGGGTGTCGAGGTTGCCGGTCGGCTCGTCGGCCAGCAAGACAGCCGGCTCGGTGACGATGGCCCGCGCGATCGCCACCCGCTGCTGCTGCCCTCCGGACAGCTCGGCCGGCGTGTGATGCTCCCAGCCGCCCAAACCCACCGAAGCCAGCGCCCGCGTGGCGGCAGCGCGGCGCACCGCAGCGCTGTCGCCACGGTACAGCAGCGGCAGCTCGACGTTTTCCTGGGCCGAGGTGCGCGCCAGCAGATTGAAACCCTGGAACACAAAGCCCAAGCTGCGACGCCGCAACCTGGCCCGCTGGTCGCGCGACAGCGCTTCGACATGTAGGCCTTGAAACAGGTATTGGCCTGCGGTCGGCGTGTCCAGGCAGCCCAACACATTCATCGCCGTCGATTTACCCGAACCGCTGGGGCCCATGATGGCCACGAACTCACCGGCCTCGATGTCCAGGTCAATGCCCTTCAGCGCCATCAATTCGGTGGCACCACTGCCGTAGCGTTTGGTCACGCCGCGCAGGCTGATCAGCGGCGCACTCATTTCGCTCCCGCCGTTTTCTGGTCGGTGATGACCTGCATGCCGGCGCGCAGGTCGCCACCGGTAATTTCCGTCATGTAACCGTCGCTGATGCCCGGCGTCACGGCCACGGCCACCGGCACCGGCGCAAGCCCGCCCTGGCCCGACGCCGGCAACACCCAGACCTGCTTGGCCGTGGCCGTGCTGGCACCGGCTGCGGCGGGCCTGCGGGTGCGCCCGCCGCCCATTCGGGGCATCAAGCTGGACGCGATGCCGGGCTTGGCGCCCGGCTCGGCCCCGGCCGCAGTGGGCGTGAAGCGCAGCGCCATATTGGGCACCATCAGCACATCGCGGCGCTCGGTGGCCGCAATCGTGGCGGTGGCCGTCATGCCGGGGCGCAGGCTCAGGTCGGCGTTGTCGACGTCGAGGTAGGTCAGGTAGGTGACGACGTTGTCGGTGATGGTGGAGCCAAAGCCGACGCGGGTGATGCGGGCCGGGAACTGACGACTCAAATAGGCGCTGACGGTGAAGTTGGCGGCTTGCCCCACTTTGACCGAGCCGACGTCGGCCTCGTCGACATAGACCCACAGGCGCAGCTTGCCCAGGTCTTCGGCCAGCGTGAACAGCGTGACCGCCTGCAGCGAGGCCGCCACCGCGTTGCCCGGGTCGACGCTGCGGGTCAGCACCACACCATCGGCCGGCGCACGGATCGAGGCCTTGGACAAATTGATCTCATCGGTGGCCAGCGCGGCTTGCGCGTCGCTGATGCCGGCGCGCGCGCTGGCTTCGTCGGCCACCGCGCGGTCAAAGGCCGCACGGCCGGCGTCGAGCTCGGCCTTGGACGGCACCTTGCCGCCAGACAACTTGGCCACTTCCTCCAGCCGCCCCAGCGTGGCGCGGGCTTCCTTGATCGTGGCGGCCGTCTGAGCCAGTTTGGCGCGGGCGGCCGCCAGCGAGGCTTGCGAGCGCAAGATCTGGCCGCTCAGCTTGGCGGTGTCCAACACCACCATCACCTGGCCCTTTTTGACCCGGTCGTTGACGTCCACCGCCACTCGCAGCACCGTGCCGGACAACTCGCTGCCGATGTTGATCGTGCGGGTCGGCTGCAGCGTGCCGTTGGCCGTCACCGTCAGCGTCAGGTTGCCACGCGCGGCCGCTTGCGTCGAGTAGCTCGGCTGCGCATTGGCGGCTTGGCGCTGTTGCCAGAACCACAACCCGCCGCCTGCCAGCGCCAACAACGCCAGCGCGATCCAGAAGGCGGGGCGGCGATACCAGACCGGGTGGGCCGGCCCGGCCAGCAAGGCGGCCAGATCGGCATCTTGGCCTTGGCCAACGACTTTGCCTGCAGCGGGAACAGCGGAAACAGCGGGGGCGGAGGAATCCAAGGGCTTGCTCATGGCGAAATAGTCCGGTCTGCGTTGTCGGTGGGGATCAGGGGCGGGGCCAGATTGGCCGGCCGCCAACCGCCGCCCAACGCTTTGTAAAGCAGCACATGGTCGGCGCTGACTTGCATGCGGGTGGTGGCCAGACTGTCCTGGGTGCTGAGCAGGCTGCGCTGGGTTTCCAGCACGGTTTGAAAATCGACCAGGCCACTGCTGTAGCGCTGGCGTGCCAACTGCTCGGCATTGGCCGCTGAATTGGCCGCGCGGCTCAGCCGGACCAAGCGCTCGCGGTCGCCTTGCAAGGCGACCAGCGCGTCCTCCACATCCAGCAAGGCGGTCAGCACGCTGCTGCGGTGCGCCAGTTGCGCCTGCACCAAGGCTGCCTGTTGCGCTCGCAACTGGGCGTTCAAGCCGCCGCCGTCGAAGATGGGCAGCGCCACCCCTGCCAGCACCGTGCCCAGCAGCGAGCCCCCATTGCCCAGCGCCCCCAGGCTCAGCGCGCTGAGGCCCAAGCTGCCGCTGAGTGAAAAGCTCGGCAGGCGCGCCGCGTCGGCCTGCGCCACGCGGGCCGACGCGGCGCTGACCCGCAGCTCGGCCGCGCGCACGTCGGGCCGCTGGCGCAGCGTCTCGGCCGGCCCGCTCAACGCCAAATCAGCCGCAGGCTGCGGCACCGGCCCGCCCGCGCCCAACAAGGCATCCAAAGCCGTGGGCGGCTGGCCGGTCAACAGCGCCAGCGCGTGGCGGGATTGGGCCAAACGGGTCTGCAAGCTGGGCAACTGCGCGGCGGTCTGCTCGGCCGCCGTCGTCGCTTGCTCGACCTCCAGCGTGGTCACCAAGCCGGCCTGCATCCGCCATTCGGTGATCTGCAAGGTCTCACGCTGGCTGGCCAAATTGGCGCGCGCAATGCCCAGGCTCAGCTCGGCACCGCGCAGGCTGATGTAGGTCAGCGCCGTCTCGGCCGCGATCACCATCTGGGTGTCACCCAGATCGGCGGCCACTGCGGCGGCCGTGGCCTCGCTGCTGTCCAGGCCGCTTTGCAAAGCGCCAAAGAAATCGGGCTCCCAGCTCGCATCCAGGCCCGCGCGAAAGCTGCTGTTGCCACCGCTGCCGCTGCCGCCACTGCCCGCTTGACTGCGCTGCGCCGACGCGGAGCTGCTGATGGACGGCAGCAGCCCGGCGGCCGACACATCCCGCAAGGCACGCGCCTGCTGCAGCGCCGCCCGGGCGGATTGGATGCTGTTGTTGGACTGCAGCGCCTGCTCCACCAAGCGCGCCAGCAGCGGGTCGTCAAAGTTGCGCCACCACTGCGACAGGTCAGCGGCAGCCAAACTGGTCGGCGCAGCCGTCGACATCGACCAAGCTGGCGGCAGCGCCAGCGCAGCGGGCGCTGAAGCCGGCAACCTCGGCGAGGCGCAAGCACTCAGCCCCAGCGCAAACGCCAAGACCAAAGCCAACGCACACAGCGGCCCACCGAACAGGCTGCCGACGCGGGCCCTCAGCATGGACATAGACATAGGCATGGGCATCAGCGAAGTGAAGCGGCGCAGC
>CANFYD010000283.1 GCA_947450745.1 Burkholderiales bacterium | reverse complement strand
CGGGATCGAAAGTTTTACCGCCGGTGTAGGCATAGGCCGCGCGGCCGTCCACTTCCAACCTCATGACTGCACTCCCGTTCCGGCTTTGGCCGCGATCTTGAGCGCCCGTTTCAAATCGTCGATCAGATCGTCGGCATCTTCCAGCCCGATGGACAACCTGACCGTCCCCGGCGTGATGCCCGCCAAAGCCAACGCCGCGTCAGTCATGCGGCTGTGGGTGGTGGAAGCCGGGTGAATCACCAGCGAGCGACAGTCGCCCACATTGGCCAGATGCGAGAATATTTTCAGCGCTTCGATGAAGCTGCGGCCCTGGGCGCGCGAGCCTTTCAGGTCGAAACTGAAGACCGAGCCACAACCGCGCGGCAACAGCTTTTGCGCCAAACTGTGGCTGGAATGGCTGGCCAAGCCGGGGTAACCCACCGCCGCCACGCCGGGTTGAACGGCCAGGAATTCAGCAATTTTCTGGGCGTTCTGCACATGGCGCTGCATGCGCAGGGACAGCGTTTCAATCCCTTGCAAGATCAACCAAGCGGTGTGTGGGCTCATGCAAGCGCCAAAGTCGCGCAAGCCCTCGCGCCGGGCCCGTAGCAAAAAGGCGCCGACGCTGCTTTCCTCACTGAACACCATGCCGTGGAAGCCGTCATACGGCTCGCACAGCTCAGGGAACAGCCCATGCCTGTCATGCCCGGCTTGCCAGTCAAACGCGCCGCTGTCCACCAACACGCCGCCGACCACCGTGCCGTGGCCGGACAAAAACTTGGTGGCTGAATGAAACAGCAGGTCGGCCCCGTGCGCGAACGGCTGCATCAAATAGGGCGTGGTCAGGGTCGAATCGACCAGCAGCGGCAGGCCGGCGGTATGGGCGATGTCGGCAATAGTCGGAATGTCGAGCAAATC
The DNA here is from genome assembly GCA_947450745.1 of Burkholderiales bacterium. GTDB lineage: Bacteria > Pseudomonadota > Gammaproteobacteria > Burkholderiales > Burkholderiaceae_C > Paucibacter_A. Next base: position 4,792 of record CANFYD010000283.1, on the reverse strand, counting down.
CAGGCCCGGGTTGCCCAGCGTTTCGCCGAACAAGAGCTTGGTGTTGGGCCGAATCGCGGCTTTCCAGCCGTCGATATCACCGGGCCGGACAAAGGTGGTGCTGATGCCGAAACGGGCCAGCGTGTAGTGCAGCAAGTTGTGCGAGCCGCCGTACAAAGCACCGGACGAGACGATGTGCGACCCGGCACCGGCCAGCGTGGTGATGGCCAAATGCAGCGCCGCCTGCCCACTGGCGGTGGCGATCGCACCGACGCCACCTTCCAGCGCCGCCACCCTCTCTTCAAACACAGCCGTGGTCGGATTCGACAAGCGTGAATAGACGTGGCCGGCCCGCTCCATGTTGAAGAGCGAAGCCGCATGGTCGGAGTTCTCGAACACGAAGGACGTGCTCAAGTGCAGCGGCGTCACACGTGCACCGGTGGTCGGGTCTGGCGCGGCACCGGCGTGAATGGCCAGTGTGTCGAAAGCGGGGTCGGCGTAGCCTGACATGGGTGCTCCGGTGGTTTTTGGTGTGCGGATTGTGTGCTATGTTCTTCGAAATTATTGGATGCGGTGGCCGGGCCCACTGCTTGAGGACTACACATGAAAGTTGTCGACATTCTTCGCGTCAAAGGCGGCACGCTGTTCACCGTCGCCCCGCATGAAACTCTGGGCTTGGCGGTCACGACGATGGCCGACCAAGACATCGGCTCGCTGGTGGTGATGGAGCTGGGCGACTTGGTCGGCATGCTGACTTTCCGCGAGGTTATTGCCGCCATCGTGCGCAACGGCGGCACGGTCGGCACCTTGCTGGTTCGAGGCGTGATGGACGACCACCCGCTGACCTGCACGCCCGAGACCGAAATCGACGAAGTCCGACGCATGATGCTCGGCCGCCATGCCCGCTACATGCCGGTGCTGGATGGCAAAACGCTGATGGGCGTGATCTCTTTTTATGACGTCGCCAAGGCCGTTGTCGATGGTCAGGACTTCGAAAACCGCATGCTGAAAGCCTATATCCGCGATTGGCCGCTGGAAGAAAATCCGGCGGCAGCGGAGGCATCCAAGCTCTGATTCAAGAACTCTAGAATTAAAAAAAGCGGCCCGCAGGCCGCTTTTTTCTGTCCGCTCATCGACGCACGTCAGAGATGCAGGGCCGCCAATCCACCGACGACAAACCCGACCGCTCCCAACGCCAGCGTGGCATAAGCCATCCAGCGCTTTTTGGTCAACAGGGCAATGGCGGCCAGCGCGATGGAGACTTGCAGCGCGGTGGTGGCTTGGGCCCAGCGGTGGTGCTGGTGCATCTGCGCTGCGCTCATTTCGTCAAAGTCGGTGGACTGCTTTTCCAACTTCTCGGCGGCCAACTTGATGTCGCCTTTTTCCAGCTTGTAGCGCTCGACTTCTTGCTGGTATTTGGGCTTTTTATCGTCACTGACCAAGGCAACGGCCAGTTCGGCCATGTTCTGCTTGTTGCTCTTCGACTGGTAGAGGCTCCACTGATTGGCGGCCTCGGTCTTCTTGATGGCGGCGTCGTTCTTGTACAGACCGGCATTCGCCTGCGTATTGCCGCCCACATAGCTGAACATCGCGCCGACGGTCGCCAAAATGGCGGTGATGACGGCCAATTTGCCGCCCAGGCCGCCGGGATCGGCTTGCCCCGCGTGCTCCAGTTCGTGGTCATGCGGGCCGTGCACGTGAAAACCGTCTGATGACATGCTGTTAAACCTTGGCTTGTTGGCGTTGATAGGTGACGAAGTCGTAGCTCCAGCCGTCGGGGCCGGTTTTGGTTTCGCGGCCGCTCTCGGCAAAGTCGGCGCGCGGCCAGGCCGGGAAGAAACAATCGGCGTCGAAGTCGGCGTCAATCTCGGTCAGCTCCAACCGCGTGGCCAAGGGCAGGGCCTCGGCATAGATCTGCGCGCCGCCGATCACGAACAGCTGCGCCTCCTCGGCACACGCGGCCAAGGCAGCGTGCAGCGAGGTGAAGACCTCAGCCCCGGCCAGTTGCAGGCCGGCCGTGCGGCTGATCACCAGGTTGCGTCGCCCAGGCAGCGGGCGGAACCGCGCCGGCAGCGAATCCCAGGTTTTGCGGCCCATGATGACCGTGTGGCCCAGCGTCAACGCCTTGAAACGCGCCATGTCCTCGGGCAGGCGCCAGAGCAAGTCGTTGTTGCGGCCGATAGCCCCGCCCCGCGCCACGCCGGCGATCAGGACAATCTCTTGCTGGGGCTTCACAGGCAGATTCATACCGCCACCGGTGCTTTGATGGCCGGGTGATGCTGATAGTCCAGCAGCTCGAAATCATCCAGCTCGTAATCAAAAATCGTTGCCGGGCGACGCTTGATATTCAGCGTCGGGAACGGCAGCGGCGCACGCGCCAATTGCGTTTGCACCTGCTCCAGATGGTTGCTGTAGAGGTGGCAATCGCCGCCGGTCCAGATAAATTCACCGAGTTCCAGGTCGCACTGTTGGGCCAGCATCTGGGTCAGCAGCGCGTAGCTGGCGATGTTGAAGGGCACGCCCAAAAAGATGTCGGCGCTGCGCTGATAAAGCTGGCACGACAGCTTGCCCTCGGCCACGTAGAACTGGAAGAACGCGTGGCAGGGCATCAAGGCCATTTTGGACAGGTCGCCCACGTTCCAGGCGCTGACGATGATGCGGCGCGAATCCGGGTTGGTTTTCAGCTGCTGCACCACCTCGGCGATCTGATCGATATGGCCGCCCTCGGGCGTGGGCCAATTGCGCCATTGCACGCCGTACACCGGGCCCAAATCACCGTCGGCCGCCGCCCATTCGTTCCAGATCGTGCAGCCGCGCTCTTGCAACCAACGCACATTCGAGTCGCCGCGCAAAAACCACAGCAACTCCAGAATGATCGATTTCAGGTGGACCTTTTTGGTCGTCACCAGCGGGAAGCCTTGATTCAGGTCGAAGCGCATCTGATGGCCGAACACCGAGCGTGTGCCGGTGCCGGTGCGGTCACCCTTGGCTACGCCGTGCTGGTCCACATGGCGCATGAAGTCTTCAAATTGGGATTGCGCCGGGCGCGGGTTGTGGCTGTTCATGGGGCGGGATTCTAAATTGACCTTGGTGACGACCGATCAGGCCGCGAACTGCAAGGACGCCAAGCGGGCATAAAGCCCATCGCGAGCGCTTAATTCGGCGTGCGTGCCGATCTCGACGATGCGGCCGTGCTCCATCACCACGATGCGGTCGGCGCGCTGCACCGTCGCCAAACGGTGGGCGATGACCACGGTCGTGCGGTCTTGCATGGCGGCTTCCAGCGCGGCTTGCACCATGCGCTCGCTTTCGGCGTCCAGCGCGCTGGTGGCTTCATCAAGCAGCAGCAGCGGCGGGTTCTTCAGCATCGCGCGGGCAATGCTGATGCGCTGCCGCTGGCCGCCGGACAACCGCACACCGCGCTCGCCCAGAAAGGTCTGATAACCCTCCGGCAGGCGCTGGATGAACTCGTCGGCAAAGGCGGCGGTGGCGGCTGCCATCACCTCGGCGTCGCTGGCGGCCGGGCGGCCGTAGCGGATGTTTTCCAGCGCGCTGGTCGAAAAGATCACGCTGTCCTGCGGCACCAGGCCGATGCTGGCCCGCAGGTCGCTCAAGCTCACTTGGTCGGTGGCGATGCCGTTCAAGCGGATGCTGCCGGCTTGGCTGTCGTAGAAGCGCAACAGCAACTGGAACACCGTGCTCTTGCCTGCGCCGCTGGGGCCGACCAGCGCAATCGTCTCGCCGGGCGCAATGTCAAGGCTGAAATCGAACAAGGCCGGTTGCGTCGGCCGTGACGGGTAATGGAACTGCAAGCCCTGCAAACTCAAGGACGTGCCGCCGCTGATCAAGGGCAGCGCTTGCGGCTTGGCCGGCTCGCTCACCGGCGACTGCGTGGCCAGCAACTCCATCAAGCGCTCGGTCGCACCGGCGGCGCGGAGCACATCGCCGTAGACCTCGGCCATCACCGCCACGCTGCTGACCATCAAGATCACGTAAACAATGGTCTGGCCCAAATGACCGGCGCTGATGGTGCCGGCCAGCACCGCTTGCGTGCCCTGGTACAAGCCCCACAGCAAGGCGCCAAACGTGGCGGTGATGATGAAGGCCACCAGGCCGGAACGCACCAGCGCACGCTTGCGAGCGACCTCGAAAGCGCTCTCGCTGGCCAGGGCAAAACGCTGCGCTTCGGCCAACTCTTGCGTGTAGCTCTGCACCACCGGCACGGCGTTCAAGACCTCGGCGGCAATCGCGCTGGTGTCGGCCACACGGTCCTGACTGGCGCGGCTCAGCTTGCGCACGCGGCGGCCAAAGTAGATGGCCGGCAACACGACCAGAATCAATATGCCCAGCACCTGCGTCATCACCACCGGGTTGGTGGCAATCAACATCGCCATAGCGCCGATGCCCATCACCGTGCTGCGCAAACCCATCGAAAAGCTGCTGCCGACGACGGTTTGCACGACCGTCGTGTCGGTGGTGATGCGGGACAGCACCTCGCCGGTCTGCGTGGTCTCAAAGAACTCCGGGCTTTGCTTCAGCACATGGCTGTAAACGGCATTGCGCAGGTCGGCGGTGACGCGCTCACCCAGCCAAGTGACGGCATAAAAGCGCAGTGCCGAGAACACCCCCAGCGCCGCGCCCACAGCGAACAAGGCCAAGAAATGCTCGCGCATCGCCATCAAACGGCTGCCGCTGTCCGCGCCTACCAGGCCGTCGTCGACCAAACCCCGCAGCGCCAGCGGGAAGGCCAGCGTGGCCAGCGCGGCCATCACCAAAAACACCAGCGCCAGGCCGATGCGGCCGCGATACGGAT
>CANFYD010000282.1 GCA_947450745.1 Burkholderiales bacterium | reverse complement strand
CAGCGTGTGACCGACCTCATGCATGATCACGTCCTTCACCCGCGCCTGGATGAAGGCATCGGCCTCCGGGCCGTCGGGGGCGATGTCGCCGCGCGCTTCCAGCAGGTCGAGCGCAAAGTCCATCTCGGCCGCCGCCTCGTGGGCATAGCTGCAGAGCTCGCCGTTGTGATCGTGGCGGTTCGGGTTGGCCGGGCTCCAGGCTTGCGCGGGCTGAGCTTGAGCCGCACCAAAGCTCACGTCTTCGCTGATGAAAGCGCGACCGCCGCGCACGAACACATCGCTCATGCCGATGTCGGCATCGAGGATTTCACCGGTGCGCGGGTCGTTGTGGCTGGGGCCGATGGCAAAGCCCACATCGGCACCGACAAACCAGCGCACCGACGCGTGGTCGGCGTCCATATTGTCCCAATCCGCATCGTCGGGCTGCTGCTTGGCGACGACGGCGTTCTTGAAACCGATCTTCTCGAAGGCCTTGTTCCACTCCAGAATGCCGGCCTCGACCGCCGGGCGGTACTTGGGCGGAATGTTCTTGTCCATCCAGTACGTGATCGGCTGCACCGGCTCCGACAACGCTGCGGCCGGGTCGGCCTTTTCGAGCCGCCAGCGCTTGACGAAATGCAGGCGCGGGTTTGCCTTGGCGTCGTCCCCCAGGTTGGTGAAGGATTCCATGAAATGCCCCAGCCGCGGGTCGGTCAAGCGCGGCAGCATGGCCGTCTCGGGCAAGGCGGCAAAGTTGTAGACAAAGCTGACAAACAGGCTACGCGGGTCCGGCGTGGCCTGCGGCGGCGTCGGCGGCGGCACGGGCAGCGGTGACGGCACCAGCGGCGGGGCCGGAATGCGCGGCGTGAAGAAGTGCATGCGCGCGGTCAGCGTGCTGAGCTTGGCGTCGGTACGGGCGGCTTCAAAGTAAGAATTGCTGCGGTCCGGCGCGTAGGGCAAGCGGTAGGCCATCTCCAAGCGCGTCGACAAGCCGGGGATGTCGCCCAGGAACATGGCCGCGTCGATCAACACCGACTTGCGCTCCGGATGCTCGGCGCTGGCCACCGGGCCGGCCGCCAGCAAGCTGGGGGAGAACGCCTGTTCCACCGCCAGTTTGGAGCCGCCCTCGGCCCGGAACGCCGTGTTCAGCGCCACCAGTTGGATCTGATTGCCGATGCGCCGCCATTCGACCAAATGGTCCACGCCCATCTGGCTGGCGTAGAGGCCGCGCTCGCCCACACCCTTGGCCACGTTGACGGTGAACAAAAAGGGCTTGCCTATCTTGTCCTTGGGGATTTCGAGCCAGACCTTTTCATCCTTGCGCCAGATCGGGAACAGGCCGTCCTGGCTCTTCGCCTCCTTGATCACATCGGCGAACGGCTTGGGCGCGGTCGGGTCGGCTGGCGGCTTGGGCGTGGCTTGCGGGCCGGTCGCAGTGGCTGCGATTGGCGTGGTCGGCGTGGCCGCACCAAACGGCGCGGACGCCGCATTCGGGCTGAAGATGGCAGCGGCCGGTTTGGCGGCAGCTGGGGTCGCGGCCGGCGGCGTTGCCACACAGGCGCTCAACAAGGCGACCGCCGCCGCCAGACTGGAAAGCTTCAGCAGTCCGGACGGGCCGGCGAATGATGAGGGAGTGGAGGCCAAATCAGGAGCGGAAACAGCAGCTGAAGCAGTAGCAGAGAGAAAACTCATTCAAACCGTCCTTGGACTTGTTGGTCAGGCCTGGAAGCCTGAGCGCACGGGAGGGCCGTGTGCGAACCTGGGGATATTGGGGATGCTCGGGAAGCTAGGGCGTCTGACCACCCCATCTGGCACCGGCCACTGTAGCGGCCCGCAGCAGGGCAAAGTCGTCAACTGTCCGCTGAGCGTGCATTCGCGTCAATTCAGAAAAGCGTCGTTGAGCGCCGCTAATCCTCGCTTCGTCGCAGCAACAAAGTGACTGTCGGCAGATGGGCGCGAAACTCACGCCATGCCCGCCACTCCACCCGCTCTCGCCATGCCCGCAACCACCACCGCCACCCCCACCACCCACCTGCTCTATCTGCACGGCTTTCGCTCGTCGCCGCGTTCGGCCAAGGCCAGTCGGATGGCGCAATGGGTGGCCACAGCCCGGCCGGACTTGGTCTTTGTCTGCCCGCAATTGCCGCCCTCGCCGGCGGCCGCGATGGCCTTGATCGAGCAATTGACAGCGCACTGGCCGAGCGCGGGCACGGCCGTGATGGGCAGCTCGCTCGGCGGTTACTACGCCACGGCACTGGCCGAAAGCAGTCGTTTCCAGCTCAGCCAAGTGCTGCTGCTGAACCCGGCGGTGGACCCGGCGCGCGACTTGGCCCACTACATCGGCGAGCAAAGCTGCTGGCAAGACCCGACCGAGCATTTCTTCTTCCGGCCCGAGTTTGTGACCGAGTTGCAGGCGCTGAAGCCAGACTCGCTGAGCCGCCCCGAGCGCTATCTGGCCGTCATCGCCCAGGGCGACGAGGTACTGGACTGGCACGAAATGCAGGCCCGCTATGCGGCTTGCCGAATTAAACTGCTGGCCGGCAGTGACCACGGCTTGTCCGACTTTGAAGATTATTTGACCGAGCTGACCGGCTTTTTGCGGCTCTGAGCGCGCTATTGCACCGAGGGCTCCGGCCTGTCCCACGGCAGCATCAGCGCGAGCAGCAGCAGCTTGTTGAACTCGGGCTCGAAGCGGCTGATGATGGACTCCGGGTCGGGGCAGAGCTGGCTGTCGGTGATCAAGCCGAACTGCACCGTGCCGGCGTAGCTCAGGATGCTGACACCCACACCGATGTCGCCCGATTGCGGCACCCAGAACAAGGCCCGCTCCACCGTCGAGCCACAGAGGATCATCGCTTCGGCCGGCCCCGGCACATTGCTCATCACCGCCGTGGTCTTCTTGGCAAAAATGTTCAACATCAGCTGCTGCACCGGCTTGACCAACAAGCCCGCCACCGACAACAAGCCAAAAGCCAGCACCGGCTGGAAGCTGCCCTTCAGCTCGTTCATGCGCGCCTTCACCACATAAAGCCGCTCGATCGGGTTGTCGACTCCGATGGGCAAGACCAGCGGCACCAAGCCGAAGCGATTGCCGAGCTGATGCGTGCGGGCCGGTGGGCGCAAGTTGACCGGCACCATCGCCCGTATCTCCTTGCCCGCCACGGCATCGCCCTGGCTTTGCAAATAACCGCCGATCGCGCCCGCCACACAGCTCAACAACACATCGTTGATCGACACGCCCAGGCCTTTGCTCACCGCTTTGACGGCGTCCAGCGGCAGACCGTCGGCCCAGGCAACGCATTTGTGCCCGCCGGGTTTGCCCTTCAGCCGGGTCGGCGAGTCGTCGGCCATGAAGGCAAAGGCAGCGATGTCGTTGACCGCTTGATAACCGAGCCGGGCCAGATCCACGCCGCCGTCGACCAGATGCGGAGGATGCGGCGGGTGGTTCCAGGTCTCCACCGACTTGGCCATGCCGCTGCCAACCAGGTGAATGGCCTTGATCGCCAGATCGGAGACCGGCCGCAGGAGGGTGTCGGTTAGCCAATCGCTGTCGTCACGGGGCTGTTGATGTTGTTCGGGCGGCGTGCTGCCGCCGTCGGTCATCGAGTTCAGCACGGGGGTCAGGGCAATGCCGTCACCGATGCAGTGGTGGACCCGCATGATCAGCGCGCTGCTGCCGTCGCCCATGTCCTCCACCAAATGGAACTGCCAGAGCGGATGGGCCGGGTTCAGCGGCTGCGTGGCCAGCTCGCCCACTCGAGCCTTCAGCCGGTTCAGCCGACTTTGACCGCGCTGCGGCCGCAACACCTCCGCCACCACATGACGGTCGAGGCTGAAGTCAGCGTCCTCCACCCACTGCGCACCGAGCTTGTCCTCCACCACCCGCTGTCTGAAGCGCGTGTATTGCAACAGCCTCGCTTGCACGCGCGGGCGCAAGGTCGCCAAGCTGAGGCCCGGGCGCAGCATCCACACCCCCACGATCACCATCAGATTGACCTCGGTATCCATGCGCAACCAGGCGGTATCGACCTTGGACATGCGTTCCAACGTTTGAGTCAAAGCAGTCTCCTTGAATGTTTCAGGACTTACGCAAAATTGTTCCAGCTAGGCATGACGCCGACGACAGTACGCCTGTACGGCGAGGCGGAAGAACGACGCTGGGGCTGAACCCGGACTCAAACAGGCCCTTCGGCCTGTTTGTGCCTGGTGAAGGCCACAGGCCTCTGGCCTGGGGCGGTTTTGCGTAAGTCCTAACTTCTGCGATTAACATTCGGCCCGTCCATCCCGATTGTTACTCCATCAAGGAGCACCAATGAGCCTGAAAGATCAATTCGAAGCCGCTGTTGCCGAATCCAAACAGCTGCCGGAACGCCCGGACAATATGACGTTGCTCAAACTCTACGGCCTGTACAAGCAGGGCAGCAGCGGTAACGCCGAAGGCAAGCGCCCCGGTTTCACCGACATGGTCGGCCGCGCCAAATGGGACGCCTGGAACGAGCTGCAAGGCAAAAGCCAGGACGAAGCGATGCAGGGCTATATCGACCTGATCGAATCGCTGAAGTAAGCCAAAGCGGCACCGGCGCGCCGCGCCCGGCATTTGTAGGGCGGGTCGCGACCCGCGTGCGGCCGACTGTGGCACTCGTGTTGTGCCAAGCCAGCTCACATCAGCACTTCGCTGCCCATGCCGAAATCGCTCGCGGGTCCAGACCCGCCCGACGAAGCTGGGCAGCCTGCAGGCGCCGGATTTTTAGCCCAGCTTTTTCTTGGCCCCGGCCAGCAGCGAGTCCAGCTCCTTTTTGATTTCGCCCTCGATCGTGGCCTTGAAGGTGCCGAGCAGAAAGCCCAGTTTGGCGCTCAGGTCAAAGTGCCCGGCCGCCACGATCAATTGCCCCTTCACCCCGGCGCGGGTGAACTCCAGCGTGTCGCTGGTGTCGCCTTCCAGCATCGTGCAGCTCATGCCGAACTTGCTTTCGACCTGTTGGGCCCAGGCGCTGGCGATCTCGCGCGCACGCGGCAGGCCTAAATCATGGTCACGGTGGATTTGTATGTCAGCCATTTTGTTGCCCTCGGAAACTGGAAGATCCGCTTAGCGGAGTAGCTGCGATCTTCGCTCAAGCTTGGGCAAGGCCGCCAAGCGCTGGACTTCGGCGTAAAAACGCGGCCAGTCCCGGCCCTGGCGCTCGAACAGCGCTTCGAACGCCGGCGTCAGGTCGGTATAAGCCGACAGCAAGGCAAAAGAGGCGTTGTTGGCACTGGCAAACCAGCGGTCGTAAGCCCCGTCACCGCCCCATTGCTCGGTTTTCAAGCGTGCGTAGTCGGCTTGCAAGGCCTGAAAAATAGCCGCCTTGGCGAGCCGCTTGTCGGCATCGGGCTCAGCTCCGGCATAGAGCCGGGCCAGTCGGCCGCGGTAATCCTGCGTCAGCGCTCGGAACTGTTCACGCCGCTGCAAGCCGCGCCGGTAGACCTCTTGCGCGGCCGGGCCAGCCTGGGTCTGCAGCCAAGCGGCCGCGCCCAGGCGCTCGACGGCGGTGGCAAAGGACTCGTTGAACTGCGTGTCGTCGGCGGCATAGGCCACTTGGTGCGACAGCTCATGGAAGATCAACCGGGCCAATTCGCCCTCGGGGTAGCCGATGAAGGTGTTCAGCAGCGGGTCGCCGCCGATCCAGTTGCTCCAACCCAGCGTGGAATAGGCCGGCACCGGGTAGACCTGGGTTTCCAGCGTT
>CANFYD010000281.1 GCA_947450745.1 Burkholderiales bacterium | reverse complement strand
CGCGCCATGCAGGCCAGGTTGATCGCCTCGCGGGCTGTCCGGCAGCCGGCCGTGTTGGGCAGCAAGTGCGCGCCTTGTGCGCGGGCCTGTTGCAGCGCATGGGCCACAAAACCGTTGTCTCCCGCCGCCCCCAGGCTGCGCTTCAGCCCGACGGTGACCACCTCGGTGGCGGCCGCGGCAAGCGCCTCACCCAGAGTCTGCGGGCTCGGGTAGCCCGCGCTGCCCAGCAACAAGCGGCTGTGCAAGTGGACATCGCCAATCTGCCAGCGGTCGTCGCTGCAGTCCTGGGTGTTTTCTTTATTGATCTGCATCTCAGCCTCCCACAATCGGTTTGAACAACAACACTTGGTCGGCTTGGACCAACCGGGTGCTCGCCCTGGCCTCGCGGGCGACGAACTGCCCGTTCAGCGCAGTCGCCAGGCTGGCCGGTGCGAGTTGCAGCCGCTCCAGCAACTGCGCCAGCGTCGTGCCCAGCGGCAGCAGCAGGGTTTGCTCGTCGAGCTTGATTTCCAGCATCAGCGCGCCGCTCATGCCAAGCTGCCCAGTGCACTGCGTTGCAACAACTGTTGCACCAGCGCCGGGGCCAGCAACCAGCCGTGGCGGTACAAGCCCAGCAGCCGCAGCAGGCCGGGCTCGCACTCGGCGCGCGGCTGGTTGTCCGGCAGGGCGGGCCGCAGGTTCACATCCAGCCGGGTGATGCGCGCCTCGGCCAGCGCCGGCATCACGCTGTGCGCCGCCGCCATCAGCTCGACGGCCGACTGCACGCTCATCGCGCTGCGGTCCTCGCTCTCGATCTCGCTGGCACCGAGCACCAATTGGTCGTCGTCGCGTGGCAGCAAATAGACCCGGTGGCGCGGATGCAGCAAGCGCAGCGGCCGCTGCAAGCCATGCCCCGGCAAGGCCAGCGTGATGATCTCGCCGCGCACCCCGCGCAAACCGGGCCGCTGCGCCGCCGCCCCCAGCCCGCGCGCGTCGATGGCCCAGTCATAGCGCCGCTGCTCGCCGTGGACCCGCAATTGATGCGGGGCGACCTCGCTGACGCTCTGACCCCAATGCCAGCGCAAATCGGCGGACGGACTGGCCCGTGACGCGCTAGCGTTGGCCGCGTCATGCAAGGCCGCCATCGCCTCGACCGGGTGAATCAGCCCCTCGCCCGGCAGCAGCCAAGCGCGCAGACCGGGCAACAGGGTTGGCTCCAGCGCGGCCAACTGCTGCGGCGTCAACGGCTCGGCACCACTCATGCGCGCCAGCACCCGCTGCGCCGCGCCCAAGTCTTGCGCATGCGCCAGCAGCAAGCTGCCGGGCGTGCGCAGCCGCACCCTGCCGCCCTGTTCCATGATTTGCGCCACGACCTTCGGCCACAGCGCCAAGGACTGCCAACCCAAGGCCGCCACTTCGGCACCGCCGGCCTCCTGTTCGGCGAGCGGGCTCAACATGCCGGCCGCCGTGAAGGCGGCAGCACCCTGTCCGTTGAACAGCGGCGTCGGCCCGGCTGCCGGGTCGAACACCTCCACGCTGTGGCCGGCGCGCAGCAGCGCCCAAGCGAACAGTCGGCCGGCCAAGCCGGCACCGGCAATGCCTATCGTTGCCACCGGCTCAGGCTTTCACGATAGGAATCGGAATGTAGAGCTCGCTGCCCTGGGCCCTGAACTCGGCACTTTTCTGTGCCATGCCGGCGCTGTATTCGCGCACGTCCTGGCTGATCTTCATCGAGCAGAACTTGGGGCCGCACATCGAGCAAAAGTGCGCCACCTTGGCGTTGTCCTTGGGCAGCGTTTCGTCGTGAAAGTCGCGCGCCGTGTCCGGGTCGAGGCCGAGGTTGAACTGGTCGGTCCAGCGGAAGTCGAAGCGCGCTTGCGACAGCGCGTCGTCACGCGCCCGCGCACTCGGGTGGCCCTTGGCAATGTCGGCTGCGTGGGCGGCAATTTTGTAGGCCATCATGCCGGCCTTGACGTCGTCTCGGTTGGGCAGGCCCAGGTGCTCCTTGGGTGTCACGTAGCAGAGCATGGCGCAGCCGAACCAGGCGATCATGGCCGCGCCGATGCCGGAGGTGATGTGGTCATAGCCGGGCGCGATGTCGGTGGTCAGCGGCCCCAGCGTGTAGAACGGGGCTTCGTCGCAATGCTTCAACTGCTCGGTCATATTGGCCTGGATCATGTGCATCGGCACATGGCCCGGGCCTTCGATGATGGTTTGCACATCGTGCTGCCAGGCGATCTTGGTCAGCTCGCCCAGCGTGTGCAGCTCGGCAAATTGGGCCTCGTCGTTGGCGTCGGCCAGTGAGCCGGGCCGCAAGCCGTCACCAAGCGAGAAGCTGACGTCATACGCCTTCATGATGTCGCAGATGTCTTCGAAGTGGGTGTAGAGGAAGTTCTCCTGGTGGTGGGCAATGCACCACTTGGCCAAAATCGCCCCGCCGCGCGAGACGATGCCGGTGCGGCGATTGACCGTCATCGGGATAAAGGGCAGGCGAACCCCGGCGTGGATGGTGAAGTAGTCCACACCCTGCTCGGCCTGCTCGATCAGGGTGTCGCGGTAGAGCGCCCAAGTCAGGTCTTCGGCCACGCCGCCCACTTTTTCCAGCGCTTGGTAGATGGGCACGGTGCCGATGGGCACCGGCGAGTTGCGCACGATCCAGTCGCGCGTCGTGTGGATGTTGCGGCCGGTGGACAAATCCATCACCGTGTCGGCACCCCAGCGCGTCGCCCACACAAGCTTTTCAACTTCCTCTTCGATGCCGGACGAGACCGCGCTGTTGCCGATATTGGCGTTCACCTTGACCAAGAAATTGCGGCCGATGATCATCGGCTCCAGCTCGGTGTGGTTGATGTTGGCCGGCAAAATCGCCCGGCCCCGGGCAATTTCGCTGCGCACGAACTCGGGCGTGATGACGGCCGGAATGCTGGCCCCCATCGCGTTGCCGCGCAATCGCGCCTCGCGTTCCGCGTCTTGCTCGTACTCGGCCACCCAGGCCTGGCGCTGGTTCTCGCGCACCGCCACGAACTCCATCTCCGGCGTGATCAGGCCACGGCGGGCGTAGTGCAGCTGGGTCACATTGGCGCCGGACTTGGCGCGGCGCGGCTGGCGCTGCAAGCCGGCGCTCAAATGGTGGAGGCTTTGCTCTTGGCGCAGCAGGCCGTCGTCTTGCAACTGGATCTGGCGGCCCACATAGCTTTCGGTGTCCGCCCGGTCTATCACCCAAGCGGCGCGTGGCGCGGGCAGGCCGGCGCTGACATCGATGGCCGCAGCGGCGTCGCTGTACGGGCCGGAGCTGTCGTAGACGCTGATGACCTCGCCGTTGGTCAGCGAGATGGCCCGCATCGGCACCCGCAAGTCGGGGTGGATCTGGCCGGGCAAATAGATCTTGGCCGAGCCGGGCAAGGGCTCGCGGCTCAGTTGCAGACTGCTGTTCAAGGCCTTCAGGCCTGGGTCGGTGACGTGGTTCATGCGCGGGGCTCCGGTGGTGGGACTCCGAAGGCTGGGCAAGAACGGCTTTGACGCGATGAATTGCAATTGCGCCCGCACCACGGACGGTGGTGCTGAAGCGCGAAGGTGGGCCGAGGAGAAAAAGGGGATGCGGCACAGGCAGTGCGGCATCAAACATCCAGCCGCGCAGCTGCAAAACATCGGCCCTGGTTCCCCAGGGCCCGCCTCCCACGCAGGGAAGCAGGCTCTTCTTACGCCGGTATCAACCGGATCAAGTTCAGCGGGTCCATGGCTTCCACCATCTCTCAGCCCGGTGTGCCTCAGCACACAACAGGGCTCCCCGGAGCGAAGCCGCAGTATAGGGGGCACGTTCATGAACCTGTCGCAGCGGGGGAGTCCGTACACTGCGGGCGGTTTATCGACGGGGGAATCAATGAGCAATACGGACGATGTGGACGCAGAAGACGCAGTGGACGCGATGGCGGCCTCGTTGGAGGCGCTGCGCCCACAGCTGTTGAAGTACGCGCTGCTGCAATTGCGCAACCCGGCCTGGGCGGAGGATGCGGTGTCCGAGACGCTGCTGGCGGTGCTGGAAAAGCCGCAAAGCTTTGCCGGCCGCTCGCAGCTGAAAACCTGGCTGATCGGCATCCTCAAGCACAAGCTGGTCGACCAGATCCGGCGCAACAGCCGCGAGATGTCGATGACCGCCGAGGACGGCCAAGACCTGGACGAAGACCTCTTCAAGCCCGATGGTCACTGGGTAGACGCACCGAAAGACTGGGGCGACCCCGAACACTGCCTGCGCCAACTCGACTTCATGCGGGTGCTGGAAGCCTGCGTCGAGCAGTTGCCCGGCCAACAAGGGCGGCTCTTCATGATGCGGGAATGGCTTGAGCTGGACAGCGCCGAAATCTGTAAGGCCTTGAACATCAGCCCGACCAACCTCTGGGTCATGCTGCACCGCGCGCGCTTGCGCTTGCGCGACTGCCTGCAGCTCAATTGGTTCGGCGGCAAAGCTGATAACGACAACAACGGCGCTGAGGCGCGGTCGAGGGTAAATCGATGAAGCTGATGAGGACGTGCAAAGAAGTGACACGAATGGTCTTGCAAGCCGAAGACGCGCCCATGCCGCTGGGCGACAAGCTGGCCGTGCGGCTGCATCTGCTGATTTGCAAGACCTGTCCGGTCTTTATCCAACAAGTCGCCCTGATGCGCCAAGCCAGCCAACGTTGGCGCGCTTATTCACAGGAATAAGCGGGAATCAGCCGCGCCGTGACTTGAACACTCGCCCGCTGCCGCGTGCATTATTGAAACGCTAACGATATTATTTTTAATGTTTGAAACAGATTCTGCACTGCAAATCTGGCCTGGGTTCCGACTTCGCTGCGCCGCCGAGCGCGCTGGTAAGCCGCGCGGGCCGCGTTGCCCCGACGACACGCCCTTTGTCAATAGCGACAACGCCATGCAGCAGATGCGCAGCGTACGCAACCAGGCGGCCGTGGCGCTGGTCTGAGAATCATTCAGGCCCCCGGCGGTGCCCGGCGTTCGCGAAAAAACGGCGGGCTCGCGGGATCAACTTTGTAGGGCGGGTCGTGACCCGCGTCTGGCCGGCTGTGGCATTCATGTTGCGCCAAGCCAGCTCAGCTCAGCTCAGCTCAGCTCAGCTCAGCTCGGCACGTCGCGGCCCGTGCCGGAGTCGCTCGCGGGTCTCGCCCCGCCCTACGTGGCCGAAAGCGGCTGAGCCATTTTTGTTGCCTGAGGCGAAGCTCGATCAATTCAAACTGCCGCCCGTTTGGCGCAAGTCCACTGTGTGCTGCAGCGCCAACTCAAGTGCCAGACGCACGCCGGCCAGCATCAGCGGCAGAGCCATGCTGGGTTGGCCCGAAACTTGTGCGGCCTGCTCGGGCAACAGCGGGATGTGCATGAAGCCGCTGCGCACGCCGCTGCCTTGCAGCTGGTGCTGCAGGCCGTAGAACAGGTGGTTGCAGACAAAGGTGCCGGCCGTGTGCGACACCGCCGCCGGGATGCCGGCGGCCCGCAGCCCGGCCACCATCGCCTTGATCGGCAGGGTGCTGAAGTAAGCCGCCGGCGCGCCGACCAGCACCGGTTCGTCGATCGGCTGGGCCCCGGCGTTGTCGGGGATGCGGGCATCGTCAAGGTTGATGGCCACCCGCTCCAGCGACAACTCGCTGCGTCCACCGGCCTGCCCCAGGGCCACCACCAGCAGCGGGCGGGTTTGCTCCAGTGCGCGCCGCAACTCGGCCAGCGCCACGCCGAACACGCAGGG
>CANFYD010000280.1 GCA_947450745.1 Burkholderiales bacterium | reverse complement strand
TCGCCGCCGTCCAGCACCAGCAAGCCGGGTCCGAATTCGTC
Source organism: Burkholderiales bacterium (assembly GCA_947450745.1). GTDB lineage: Bacteria > Pseudomonadota > Gammaproteobacteria > Burkholderiales > Burkholderiaceae_C > Paucibacter_A. The sequence continues at coordinate 5,675 of CANFYD010000280.1, read as the reverse complement.
CACCACATGAGCGGCCCGGGTCGGGCTGACACGGCCAAAGCGGTTCGCACTGGGTGCCGCAACGCCGGGCACGCCCAAGGCGCGGGCCGCCGCGAGCAACTCGCGCGCCACCGGGTGCGCCGGGCAACGCAGGCCCACCGTGGCTTGCCCACCGGCCGCGGCTCGAGCGATACCGGCAGCGCGCGGCACGATCACCGTCAACGGGCCGGGCCAAAAGGCCGCCATCAAGCGCCGCGCCACCGGCGGCAGCTCGGCGGCAAACAGTGCGGCGTCGTCGGCATTCAACACATGAACAATCAGCGGATGTTCGGCCGGCCGGCCTTTGGCGGCAAAGATCTTGGCCACCGCCGCGTCGTCATCGGCGCGGGCGGCCAGGCCGTAAACCGTTTCGGTCGGCAGACCCAGCAAGTCGCCGGCGGCCAACCGAGCCGCAGCGCGCTGGATGGCTGCCGGGTCGTGCCCGTCCAACAGCATGACGGGCGCGCCTACCACTCGGTGGCCAAGCCCAGCAGGGCGGCCGCACAACGCGCCAAGCGCTCGGCTTCAGGTGCGCTGGCGGCGGTGATATTCAAGTGACCCATCTTGCGGCCGGCCCGAGCATCGGCCTTGCCGTACAGATGCAGATGCGTGCCAGGCAGCGCCAGCACTTGATCCCAGGGCGGCGTGCGCAAACTGCCCGCCACGTCAAACCACAGGTCGCCCAGCAGGTTCAACATCACGACGGGGGAATGCAGGCGCGGTTGGCGCAAGCGCAAACCGGCCATCGCCCTCACCTGCAGGTCGAACTGCGAGACATCGCAGGCGTCGAGCGTGTAATGCCCCGAGTTGTGCGGGCGCGGTGCCATTTCGTTGACGACGAGACTGTCGTCCTGCAGCACAAAGAACTCGACGCAGAGCACGCCGACGTAATTCATCGACGCCGCGATGCGAGCCGCCGAAGCGCAGGCCTCGGCTTGCAAGGCCGCGCTGACGCCGGGCGCCGGCACCTGGGTGACGGCCAGAATGCCGTCCAAATGCAGGTTCTGCTGAACCGGGAACTGCACGATCTCGCCGGCGGCACTGCGCGCGCTGATCACCGACAACTCCATTTTCAGCGGCAGCATTTGCTCCAGCACGCAGGGCACGCTGTTCAGCGCGGCCCAGCCTGCGGCCAATTCGGCCCGGCTGCGCACCCGCACTTGACCCTTGCCGTCGTAACCCATGCGGGTGGATTTCAGGATGCCGGGCAGCAGCGCGTCGCCCACCGCCTGCACATCAGCGGCGGACGTGATCAAGGCATAGGGCGCGCAAGCGACACCGCTGGCGGCGAAATGGGCTTTTTCAGCGGCGCGGTCCTGGCAGATGGCCACGGCGGCCACGGCCGGTGCCACCACGCTGGCAAGCGCCAAGCGCTCCAGCGCCTGAGCCGGCACGTTTTCAAACTCGGTGGTGACGGCACAGCACTGGCCAGCCAAGCGGTCGAGGGCGGCGGTGTCGAGATAGTCGGCGCAGATGTGTTCATGGGCGACGCAGCCGGCCGGGCTGGCCGCGTCAGGGTCGAGCACCACGGTGCGAAAACCCAGGCTTTGCGCCGCCTGCACAAACATGCGTCCCAACTGCCCGCCCCCGATCACACCCAGCGTGGCTTCGCCGGGCAAACATAGCGTCGTCATCAGCGCAAATCCTGGCTCATTGCACGCGCCACTTCGGTCTGACGTTTGCGGTAGGCATGCAGCTTCTCGCGCAACTCAGCGTTCTGATTGGCCAACATGGCAATCGCGAACAAGGCCGCATTGGCAGCGCCAGCGGTACCGATGGCAAAGGTGGCGACCGGAATGCCCTTGGGCATCTGCACGATAGCGTGGAGGGAGTCGACGCCCTGCAAATGTCGGCTCGCCACCGGCACGCCCAGCACCGGCACGACCGTCTTGGCAGCCAGCATGCCGGGCAGATGGGCGGCCCCGCCGGCACCGGCGATGATGGCCTGCAAGCCCCGCCCAGCAGCCGCTTCGGCGTAGGCAAACATGTCGTCCGGCATGCGGTGGGCCGAGACGACTTTGGCTTCAAAAGCGATGCCGAACTCGGCGAGAATAACGGTGGCGTGTTGCATGGTTTCCCAGTCACTGCTGGAACCCATCACCACACCGACCAAGGGAGACGCGCTCAAAGGCAGATCCTGCACGGTTCGCTCCAGGCGATTGGAAAGCATTGAATTGTAGGTGGCCGCCGCCACCTGTCCCCCGCCACCCATTCTTTAGCTTGCCGCACCCGGACTCAGCCATGATAGATATCAACCTACAAAATTTTGAAACCGAACTGATTCAGGGCTCGGCGCAACTGCCGGTGCTGCTGGACATCTGGGCTCCCTGGTGCGGCCCGTGCCGAAACTTGGGGCCGATGCTGGAAAAGCTCGAAGTCGCCTACGCCGGCCGCTTCCGTCTGGCCAAGCTGAACAGCGATGAAGTGCCCGAAATCGCCACCCAGCTGAGCCAGATGTTCGGCGTGCGCAGCATCCCGTTTTGCGTGATGTTTGTCGGCGGCCAGCCGGTCGACGGCTTTGTCGGCGCCATCCCCGAGGCGCAAATCCGCGAATTCCTCGACAAGCATGTGCCCGCCGGCGAAGTGCTGGAGGCGCAAGAAGAAGTCGCCGAGGCCGAGGAGCTGCTGGCCGAGGGCGACCTGGAAGGGGCGCTGGTCAAGCTGGAACTGGCGGTGCAAACCGACCCGGCCAACGAAACGGCGCGCTTCGACTACGTGCGCGCGCTGCTGGAACTGGGCCTGCTGGCCGAAGCGCAAGCCGCGTTTGCACCGGTGGCGGCACAGGCGGTGGACGTCAACCTGCCGCATGCCCGCTTTGCGGCGCTGGGCCACTGGCTGAAGGCTTGCGAGCGCAGCGCGGCCGGGCTGGATGTGAGCGCCTTGCAAGCGTCGATTGCGGCCAACAAACGCGACTTTGAGGCCAGGTTTGCGCTGGCTCAAGGCCTGCTGGCCCAGCACAGCTTCACCGACGCGATGGACGAGCTGCTTGAAATCATCATGCGGGACAAGGCTTGGAACGGCGAACTGGCGCGCAAGACTTATGTGGCGATTCTGGAGCTGATGACCAAACCGGCCCCCAAAGCCCAAGCCGCCGAAGTCAAGGGCACGCTGGAGCTGGCCGGCAAGTTTGTCGCGGCCGCCAGCGACCCGCTGCTGGATCAGTACCGCCGCAAATTGAGCATGGCCTTGTTCTGAATCTAGCGCGGCTGTAGGTCGGCCGCCGCCAAGGCTTGACCCCAAGCCGCTTGTTGCGCAGCAAATTTCTGCCACTCCAGCGCCGCCGTCTCGGCATGCGCGGTGGCGGTTTTTGCGTCGCCCAGCGCCGCGTAAATTTGCGCCAGGCGGCTATGGGTGCAGGCTCGATCATCCACGTCGCAGGGTGACATCAGCTCCATCTCGGCAGCCTGCGCTTGTTTCAGCGCCTGCTCGGCTTCGCCGGTATTGACGCTGCACCAAGCCAGATCAGCCCACAGCCGGCAGCCCCACTGTGCCAAGCCGGCCGAAATCGCCACCGGCAAATAGGTGGCAAACAGCGCCTTGGCCTGGGCGTAATCGCCTTCAACCGTCAGGCTTTGCGCCCGCAAAATCGAGGTCAGGTCGGAGCGCACCGACCCACCCACCGCCGCGTCGTAATGCTTGATCGAATCTACCCCCAGCAACATGCCTGCCTCGCCCTCGTGTCGGGTGGAAAAGGACTGATGCCTGGCCGCCGTGGTGCGCACTTCGGCCATGTTGTAGATCAAGGCCGACAGCGAGGCGTCGTCACCATCGGCCAAGGCGTGCTCACGGGCCTTGGTGAACCAGGCTTTGCCCAAGCCGTCATTGGCGGCAAAGTGATGGGCCACCGCAAGCACGGTACACAGACGGAAACGGGCGCCATGGTCGCTCACTTCGGCCACCGCATCACAGTCGCGGGCGTGCAAGAGCATGGCGGGCAAATCATGTCGGACATAGGCCAACTGCGCCAACCAAGCCGAACTCAAGGCCGCGAGCTGGCGCGCATCAATGGATTTGGCGATGGCCTGCGCCCGCTCGATTTTTTCATGCGCCGAGCCGCTGAAGTCGGCGAAGTAACTCATCAACCCGTCAGCAAAATGCAGCCAGGCACCGAGGGTCGGATGAGGATGCAACCAGGCCAGTTGATGCAGCGCGGCCAACTCGGTTTGCGCCTGCGCGGTCAGGCCATGCCGGGCCAGCAACAAGGCGCGCTGGACTTTGAGGCAGGCAATTTGCCCGCTCAACGCCGTCGAGGCGGCAATCTCGGCGTCCAGCCGCTTCAGCAGCCGGCTCTTGATGTTCATGAAGCGGTCAGCCGTTGCCATGCTTCGCGGTATTTGGCCGCCGTGTTTTCGATCACAGCCGCAGGCAAGGCAGGTGCCGGTGCCACCTTGGCCCAGGGTTTGCCGTCGACCAGCGCCTGCTCCAGCCAGTCGCGCACGAACTGCTTGTCGTAACTCGGCGGATTGGTACCGACCGCATAGCTTTCCACCGGCCAGTAGCGGGAGGAGTCGGGCGTCAGCACCTCGTCCATCAGCGTCAGGGTGCCGTCGGCGTCCAGGCCGAACTCGAACTTGGTGTCGGCAATGATGATGCCCTTGGCCAGCGCGATGTCGGCGGCGCGCTGATACAGCTGAATCGAGATCGTGCGCACCCGCTGCGCCAGATCGTCGCCAATGACTTCGACCATGCGCGCGAACGTGATGTTCTCGTCGTGATCGCCCATCTCGGCCTTGGTGGCCGGCGTGAAGATCGGCTCGGGCAGCTTGCTGGCGTTTTGCAGGCCGGCCGGCAGCTTGACGCCGCAGACTTCGCCCCTGTCCTTGTATTCGGCCCAGCCGCTGCCGGCCAGATAACCGCGCACCACCGCCTCGATCGGCAGCGGCTTCAAGCGCTTGACCAACATCGACCGGCTGATGACCTGTTCGCGCTCGGCCTCGCTCACGACCGACAGCGGGTCGTCACCGGTCAAATGGTTGGGCACGATGCCGGTCAGCTTGTCAAACCAGAACAAAGCCATCTGCGTCAGCAACACGCCCTTGCCCGGAATCGCCTCGCCCATGATGACGTCGAAGGCCGACAAGCGGTCGCTCGCGATCATCAGGATGCGGTCATCACCGACGCCATAGTTTTCGCGCACCTTGCCGCGTGCGAGCAAGGGAAGCGAGGTAATTGAAGAGTTCAGCAAGGCAGCGGTCATGACGAGATCATCCAGAAATAATCGCTGGATTTTAGGCGTCATTCAGACGCAAAAAAGCCCGCCTGGGCGTGAACCCGACGGGCTTGAGTGAAGGATGAGCTTGGCTCGAGAAGCAAAAGTTGCAATGTAAACGCTGGTGGTTCACGTAGGGCGGGTCGAGACCCGCGAGCGATTCCGGCGGTGGCTGCCAAAGCAATGCCAGGGACGGGCGAGTACAAAACGGGGCCACCGTCGGCCACACGCGGGTCATGACCCGCCCTACAGATACCGCACCACCAAATGCTAGAAATGCTCTCAGCGAACCATCTGGTTCAACTCGCCTCGCGCATAGGCCGCGGCCATGTCGATCAGGGTGCGGCCCTTGATCTTCGGTGCTTGGCCGACGCAGCCGAACTCTTCGTAACGCTGCTTGACGATGGCCTTGGCCGCATCACGGGCCGGCTTCAAGAATTCGCGCGGG
>CANFYD010000279.1 GCA_947450745.1 Burkholderiales bacterium | reverse complement strand
TCGGGTTTGTAGAGGTCGCCGAGCAACTTCATGTCGCCAAACACACCGGTGTCACCCAGGTGCCAGAGCTTGAAGCCGTTCTCGAACTCGATCATGAAGCCGCTGGCCTCGCCGCCAACGTGGACTTCGTCCTTGTCGGTGGCCGGGTTGCGCCACAGCAGCTCGGAGCTGTGCTCGGCGCGGGTCATGGTGATCTTCACACCGGGGCCGAAGGGCTGAATCGCGCCGCTCTTGTTCATCCGATTCGCCTGCGCCACCGGCAAGATGCCCAGCACCTGCATCGACTGCGACAAACCGGCCGGGCCCCAGAACGGCGCGTCGTTCATTTTGGCCAGCGCCGGCGCGTCGGCAAAATGGTCGAAGTGCGCATGCGTGACCAGCACCAGATCTACCTTGCCCAGCGACTCCAGCTTTTTGTAGGCCGGTGGCGTCTTCGGGTTGGTGATCAACCAGGGGTCGATGACGATCACCTTGCCGGCCACCGTGGTGATCTTGAACGCCGCTTGGCCCAGCCATTGCACCTGTACCTTGCCGGCCGGCTTGGCCGCAGCTTCCGGCGCTTGGGCCGTGGCTTGGGCTGTGGTTTGGGCACTCGCTGTGGCGGCAAGGCCGAAGGTGGTGGCGGCGCTCAGAGTCAGCAGCAGCGCTTTGAAGAGGTTCGTCGTGGGCATGCGGGGGCTCCAGTTCAATGACAGTTGAAGAGCCGAGAGCTTAAAGTCTTCGAGCAAAAGCCACCGCCCGGGCTCCAAGCAGCCCTCGAAAAGCTCAGGCCGCCACGGTGACGGTCACAGCAACGGGCGCAACAACGGGCGCAACGACAGCCACCGCTCCCGCCCTCAGTTGCGCCAGCAATTCAGCCCGTTTGACAGCGGCGGCGCCTGCGTTGCGCAGCTTCACATGGCCAAAGCCGCGCTCGGATTGCGGCAACCGAGCCAGTTCGACCGCCAGATTCAAGCGCCCGGCATCGAGCAAGCCCATCACCTCGCTCAGCATCACCTTAAATTCACCGATGGCTGCCCGCTCAAGGCGGCGCTCTTCGGTGTAACCGAACAGATCGAGCGCCGAGCCGCGCAGGCCGCGGGCCTTGGCCAGCCACTTGAAGGCGGTGGCGATCCAGGGGCCGAACGACTGCTTGATCAAATGGCCGTGCGAGTCACGTTTGGCCAACAGCGGTGGTGCAAGGTGAAAGCGCAGTTTGTAGTCGCCCTCAAACTGTTGGCCAACACGGTCAAAGAAGCCGGACTCGGCATAGAGCCGCGCCACTTCATATTCATCCTTGTAGGCCATCAGTTTGAACAGGCTGACCGCCACCTCGCGCGCCAACCGGTCGGTGCCGGTGAGGGCCGTTTCCTGCGCTGCGATGTTGCGCACGAAGGCGGCGTAGCGCTCGGCATAGGCGCGGTTTTGATAGTCGGTCAAGCGCTGCGTGCGGTCGCGCAGCAGGTGCTCCAGCGTGGCGGTGCGCGGCGGCATCATCACGATGCTGGTGCTGGTGATGTTGCTGTTGTCTACCAAACCGGCCGCCTTGCGCACGCTGAGCAGATCGACCGCAGCCTGGCGGCCCCAAGCAAAAGCGGCCAGATTCATCGGCACTGCTGCACCGTTCAATTCAATCGCCTTTTGCAGCGAGGCTTGCTGCAGCGGCACCCAGCCTTTTTGCCAGGCAAAGCCAAGCAAAAAGACGTTGGTGGCAACCGCATCGCCCATCAGGGCGGTGGCGATCTTGGAGGCATCGAGCGCTTCCAGCACCTGAGACGTCTGCCGCACCCGCTCCAGCATGGCCGGCGGCGAGATTTCCCAATCAGGGTTCTGAGTGAAGGTGCCGGTGGGTGCCACGTCGGTGTTCATCACCGCATGGGTGCGCAGCGCGTCCATCGAGGCCAGCGCGTCCTTGCCGGCGGCCACCATCAGATCGCAACCCAGCACCAGATCGGCCTGCTTGGCCGGCACCCGCGCCGCATGCAGCAGCACCGGGTTGGCAGCGATGCGTACATGCGACATCACCGCGCCGCCCTTTTGCGCCAGACCGGCCATGTCGAGCACCAACACGCCCTTGCCTTCCAAGTGCGCGGCCATGCCCATCAAGGCGCCGATGGTGACCACGCCGGTGCCGCCGACGCCGGTGATCAGCACGTTCCAGGGTTGCGCGAGGCTGGGCAGCTGCGGCTCGGCCATGCCGGACGGCGGCTTGGCGGCGTGCTTGGCCGGCTTGCGCAATTGCCCGCCTTCCACGGTGACAAAGCTGGGACAAAAGCCCTTCACGCAGGAGTAGTCCTTGTTGCAACTGTTCTGGTCGATCTGGCGCTTGCGGCCCAGCTCGGTTTCCAGCGGCAGGATGGAGACGCAATTGCTCTGCACGCCGCAGTCGCCACAGCCCTCGCACACTGCATCGTTGATCAGCGCACGCTTGGGCGGGTCGATCAACTTCTTTTGCTTGCGGCGGCGGCGCTTTTCGGCCGCACACACTTGGGCGTAGACGATGACGCTGACGCCGGACTTCTCGCGCAGGGTTTTCTGCAAAGCGTCCATCTGGTCACGGTGACTGACCACAGCGCTGGCGGGCAGACCACCAGCGGCGGTGAACAGCTCAGGCTCGTCCGACACCAGATGCAGCTCGCGCACGCCTTCGGCTGCCAATTGCTGCAGGATCTGCGCCACGCTGGGCGCGCCCTCAATCGGCTGGCCTCCGGTCATGGCGACCGCGTCGTTGACGAGGATTTTGTAGGTGATGTTGACGCCGGACGCGATGGCCGCCCGGATCGCCAGCGAGCCCGAATGCATGTAAGTGCCGTCGCCCAGGTTCGCGAACACATGCTTCGTCGCGGTGAACGGGGCTTGGCCAATCCACGACGCGCCCTCCCCGCCCATTTGCGTGAAGGTCTCGGTGCTGCGGTCCATCCACATCGCCATGTAGTGGCAGCCAATGCCGGCCACGGCGCGCGAACCTTCGGGCACTTTGGTGGAAGTGTTGTGGGGGCAGCCGGAGCAGAAATAGGGCACGCGCTGGTCGGCACCAGGCACGGCGCGGGTGAAGCCGTCGGCGGCCTTGCAATTGATCAAATAGCCGCGCGCTTGCTCGCCGATGAACTCGGCGCCGAACACCTTAGCCAAGCGATCGGCGATGACATGGGCGATGGCACCGGGCGTCAGTTCGCCGTTGGGCGACAGCAAAATGCCGCTGCTGGGCACTTTCACCCACTCGCCGGCTTCGTCGTATTTGCCGACCACGCGCGGTCTGTTCGGTTCGTTGTAGAGGTGTTCCTTGATTTGATACTCGATCACCTGGCGCTTTTCTTCAACGACCAGAATTTCCTCCAGTCCCTGCGCAAATTCGACGATGCACTGCGGCTCCAGTGGCCAGACCACACCGATCTTCAGCAAGCGCAGGCCCAGCGTCTTGGCTACATCCTCGGAAATACCCATCAAGGCCAGCGCCTCGCGCACGTCGAGATAGCTCTTGCCGGTGGTGACGATGCCGAGCTTGGCGACCGGCGCATGCCAGTCTTGGCGGTTCAGCTTGTTCAGCCGCACATATTCCAGCAGCGCGTACAGGCGCTCGCGCTGCAGGCGGTTTTCCTGCTCCAGCGGTGGGTCGGGCCAGCGGATCGAGAAGCCATCCGGCGGCACCGGATAGCTGTCAGGGATCTTGATCTCCACCGCCATCGGGTCGATCTCGAATGAGGACGACGATTCGATCGTGTCGCTGATGGCCTTGAAGCCGACCCAGCAACCGGAGTAGCGCGACATCGCGTAGCCGTGCAGACCGAACTCGATGAACTCGCGCACGCCGGACGGGTTGAGCACCGGAATCATCGCGGCGATGAAGGCATGCTCGCTCTGGTGCGGCAGGCTCGATGACTTGCAGGCATGGTCGTCACCGGCGATCAGCAACACGCCGCCATGCTTGGAGCAACCGGCGATATTGCCGTGTTTGAACACGTCGCCGCTGCGGTCCACGCCCGGGCCCTTGCCGTACCAAAGAGCAAACACGCCGTCCACCAGCGCATTCGGGTCGAGGTTGACCATTTGCGAGCCCCACACGGCGGTGGCGGCCAGCTCTTCGTTGAGGCCGGGCTGAAAGGTGATGCGGCTGCTGGCCAGGTACTTTTTGGCCTTCCACAATTCTTGGTCCACCGCGCCCAGCGGCGAGCCGCGATAGCCGGACACAAAACCGCCGGTGTTCAGCCCCGCCGCTTCGTCACGCGCTTTTTGCACCAGCAGCAAGCGCACCAGCGCCTGCGTGCCGGTCATATAAACCCGACCGGAGGGTAGTTCGTACTTGTCGGACAGCTTGACGTCGGCATTCATGCGATGGGAGCCAGCATCGAAACCGGCTTGTATTGAACAGATTCCCACATTGTGTTGATGCGTGCGATCATCGTCCAATTCAATTTATAGCGGCCAGGTATCGACTGGCTCGATGGACAAACCACCATGTCTGAGCTTGCCCCGTTCTCTCTGCGCCAGTTGCACTACTTTGTCAGCGTGGCGCGTGCGGGCCAAATTTCAGCGGCGGCAGCGGCCACCCATATTTCGCAATCGGCGATGACGACGGCAATTGCCGAACTGGAGCGGCTGCTCGGTGCGACGCTGTTCGAGCGCACCCGCAGCGGCGTGACGCTGACCTTCGAGGGCCATCACTTTTTGCAGCAAGCTCAAGCGGTGTTGGACTTGGCGAACCAGGCGGCGCGCTTTCCGTTCCAGCGCCGCACCGATGTGGCGGGCCGGCTTGAACTGGCTGCCAGCTACACGGTGCTGGGCTATTTCGTGCTGCCGGCGATCGCCAAGTTCAAGCAGTTGTTCCCGCTGGTCGAGGTGGTGCCGGTCGAGTTGTCGCGCCCGGAGATCGAGCGCGGCCTGCGTGACGGGCAGATCGAATTGGCGGTGGCCCTGCTGTCGAACTTGGAGCAACGCGAGGCGCTGCACACCCACACGCTGACCCGTTCACGCCGCCAGCTTTGGGTGGCGGCCCAGCACGAGCTGGCCGAAGCGGGCCGAGTTGGCGTGGCGCAAATTGCCGCCTTCCCCTACATCTTGCCGATGATGGACGAGGGCGACCGCAACGCGATGAAGTACTGGGCCGACGCCGGTCTGCAACCGACCTCGGTGCTGAAGACCTCGTCGATGGAGGCCTTGCGCGAAATGGTGGCGCTGGGCTTGGGCGTCACGATTTTGTCCGACATGGTGTTCCGCCCTTGGTCACTGGACGGCCGCCGCATCCGCAGCGTCGAAGTCGATTGGCCGCTGCCGCTGATGGAAGTGGGCCTGGCCTGGCAGCGCGAAACGCTCAGCCCGCCGGCCGAGGCGTTCAGGGACTTCTTGATGCGGTCTGGCGTGGACAACGCGCCGGCTTCCTGAATGGCCGAGCCAAATCGGAGGCTTGACTCGGCCCTTGGTCAAACAATCATCGTCACATTAGTTGAACACTATTTCAATAAATGCCTAGAATACAAAGATGCGTCGTCCGGCGTCTGTGGTGAAGAAGGAAATCCAATGAACATCGACCTGAGCGGTAAGCGAGTCATCATCACCGGCGCATCGCGCGGCATCGGCCAAGCCATCGCCCGCGCCTTTGCGGAGGAAGGTGCCCGTGTAGCCATCTGCGCCCGCAATGAAGTTGAAGTAGCAAAAACCGGTGCCGAGTTGTCACAAAAAGCCCAAGCGGTGATCGCCCGAGCAGTGGACGTGACGGACACTGCGGGCGTGAAACGCTTCGTC
>CANFYD010000278.1 GCA_947450745.1 Burkholderiales bacterium | reverse complement strand
TAGGGCAGAAAAAGCGGTGCGCTGCGGCGTTGCTCAGCATCCAGCCCGGCCACCCGCGCCAGCAAACTGGCCTCGTCCACCTCACCCAGCAACTGCGTGACCCAGCGCAAGCTGTTGGCCGCGCTGAGCATCACCGACATCTGATGCCAGCGGCCCGGCAGCGCGTGGCAAAAAGCATGCACCGCTTGCGGCGGATTGGGCCTGAATTGGTCGCTGGCCAAAAAGACCACACCCGAGGTACCCAGCGACACAAAGCCCTCGCCCGGCCGCACCACGCCCATGCCGACCGCGCTGGCCGCGTTGTCCCCGCCGCCGCCGGCCACCAGCAGCTGCGCCGGCAAACCCCAGCGCTGGGCCAGCTCCGGCAGCAGCGTGCCAGCGGCCTCGCTGCCTTCCACCAGGCGCGGCATCTGGGCCTCGCTCAGGCCGCAAGCGGCCAGCATCTCGGCGCTCCAGCGGCGCTGCGCCACGTCCAGCCACAGCGTGCCGGCGGCGTCGCTCATCTCGCTGATGCGCTCGCCGGTCAGCTGCAGGCGCAACCAATCCTTTGGCAACAGCACACCGTCGATGCGGGCAAAAATGGCTGGCTCGTGGCGTGCCACCCACAGCAGCTTGGGCGCGGTGAAGCCCGGCATGGCCAGGTTGCCGGTGATCGCTTGCAGGCGCGGCACGCGCCGTTCCAGCTCGGCGCATTCGGCCCCGCTGCGGCCGTCGTTCCACAAAATGGCCGGGCGCAGCACGTGCTGTTCGGCGTCGATCAGCACCGCACCGTGCATCTGCCCGGACAAGCCGATGCCGCGCACCGCCGCCATCGCGGCCGGTTGCTCCTCGGCCAGCCGCAGCAGCGCCCGGTCACAGGCGGCCCACCAATCGGCCGGCTGCTGTTCGCTCCACAGCGCTTGCGGCCGCTGCACGGTCAGCGCCTCGCCCACGCTGGCGATGACTTGATGCTGTGCGTCCAGCAGCAGGGCTTTCAGTTCAGACGTTCCGAGGTCGAGGCCGAGATACATGGTGGGGTCGGGGATGAAAAGTGGAGTTCAAAAAAGCTCAGCGGCCGAGCGTGCCGCCGCTGAAGCGCCGGGCTGCTTCGCGCCGGAATTCGGTCGGCGTCACGCCCTTGATTTCAAGAAAACGCCGGTTGAAGTTGGCCAGGTTGCTGAAGCCCACGTCGAAGCAGATTTGCCCGACTTGACGGTCGCTTTCCATCAGCCATTGGCAAGCCCGGTTGATCCGCACTCGGTTGACGAAATCGGTGAAGGTGTTGCCGGTCGCGCGCTTGAAAAAGCGTGAAAAGCGGCTCTCGCTCATGCCCAGGTCGGCGGCCAACTCGGCCGCAACCAGCGGCTGCGCCACGTCGGCGGTCAGCCGGTTGACGATGGTGTTGATCTGGTCCAGCTCGGCATCGTCGTCGCCGGGCTGCATCTGCATTTGCACCGCGCTGAGCAAGCGGTAATCGGTGCAATGGGCCAGGTCGGTGATGAAGTCGGCAAAGGCCACAAAGCGGCGCAAACCGCGGCTCTCCTTGACGCGGTGCCAATGCGCCTCGGCACGCTCGGCCAGGCCGAAAAACTCGATCCCGTGGCGCGCCCGCTCCAGCAGCGGCAGCGCCTCGGCCAACTCGGGGATGTGCAGGGCGGCAGCAGCAATCGGTGCATGCGCAAACTGGATCACCAGATCGCGCCGCGCCACGCCGCCCTCGGGCAGGTCCATCGTCACCCAGTTGTGCGGCAGGCCGGGGCCGGTCAGCACCAAATGGCCGGGCTGGAACGGGCCGATCCAGTCCCCGACAAAGGCCTTGCCCGAGGTGGCCACGATCAGGTGCAGCTCGTATTCCTCGTGGTGATGCCAGCGCGCCAGCGGCGTCGGAAAACCATGCGCCAAGCACCGCACCAGCCCCGTGTCCTCCGGTGCCTCATAGCCCAGCGCCGGGCTACGGGTGTAGTCCTGCTCCAGCTCAGGCTGGCGTTGGCGCGGTGTGGTGCGAGTCGTCATGGTCGGATTCTCGGTGCGTCGAGGATGCTGATGAGAAAGCAAAGCTTTTTATAGTGCGAAACGCTGCCGGGGCTGCGTCCATCGGGTGCGTCCTGCTACTCATGTCACCCGGCTTCGCCTCCTTCTTGACTTCGCTGCAGGGCACACCCAATGGCCTTGCTAAACGAGCACCTGCGCTCGCCTGGATTAGCCACGTAGGGCGGGTCAAGACCCGCGAGCGATTTCGGCACCCGCCCCGAAGCGCCGACCTGAGCAAGCCTGGCATCACACGGGCGTCACAGTCAGCCAGACGCGGGTCTCGGCCCGCCCTACAACTCGGCTCATCGAGGTGCCGCTCAGCTCATCACCGAGCCGCCATCGATATTCAAGGTCTGCGCGGTGATGTAGGACGACTCGTCGCTGGCGAGGAACACGGCCGCCCCGGCGATGTCTTGCGGCGCGCCCATATAGCCCATCGGCACGGCCAGGCCGACTTGCTTTTTCTTCTCGCCCAAAGCCAAGTTTTCGTAGCGGGCGAACAGCCCGTCCACATGCGCCCACATCGGCGTGTCGATCACGCCCGGCGCAATCGCGTTGACGCGGATGTGCTGCGGCGCCATCGCCAGCGCGGCGCTTTGGGTATAGCTGATGACCGCCGCCTTGGTGGCGCAGTAATGCGACACCAGCGCCTCGCCGCGTCGCCCGGCCTGCGAGCTCATGTTGATGACCGCGCCCTTCGTACCCTGCGCCACCATGCGTGCCAGCACCTTTTGCATCACGAAGAAAAAGCCCTTCACGTTGACCGCAAACAGCTGGTCGAACATCGCCTCGCCGCCTTCCAGCAGCGGGGCCATGTCGAACACGGCGGCGTTGTTGTAGAGCACATGCAGCTTGCCGAAGCGCGCCTCGGCCGCAGCAATCGCCGCGTCGATTTGCGCCAGTTGCGTGATGTCGGCCGACAAATAGTGGACGCGGTCTGCATAGCCGGCCGTGGCGGCGGCAAAGGCGGCGGACGGCGCAGCGGCCAGGTCCACCACGCTGCAGCGCGCACCTTGCTGCAAATAGGCCAGCGTGACCGCCAGACCAATGCCGCCGCCGGCCCCGGTCAGCAGCGCATGTTTGCCGGCCAAGCGGTTGCCAGCAGGCAGCGCGGCGGAAGTGGAAGATGAGGTGGTTGAGGTGTCGTTCATGCGTGCTCCTGAATGAATTGATCGACGCGCAGCGACGCCGCGCGCACCGCCGCCACCAGCCGCGCGTCGCCCGCCAACGGTCCCCACAGCGGCAAATCGGCACAAAAAGCGGCCACCGGGTCGGCGGCCGCGCAAATGGCATGGGCCGTGGCCGGGTCCATCGCCTGGTCCTGGTAGGTGTAGGCGATCTGGCCGTGATGCCAGCGCTGCAAATAGGCCAGGAACAGCGCCGGCAGCACCGCCACGCTGTCGATGGATGCGCCCTGCGCCAGCCGCTCGCTGATGGTGGGGGCGATGAAGCCGGGGATCTTGCTGAAGCCGTCCATCGCCACGCGCTGGTTGGTGTCGGCAATCGCCGCGTTGCCGAAGCGGGCCAGCACCACGTCGCGGTAGGCGGACAGGTCGATCGGGCTGGGCTTGGCGGCGCTGTGCAGCACCGGAATCACGTCGTCGGTGACGTAATCAAAAGCCATTTGCCGGATCAGCGGGTCCAGCGTGCCTTCGTGGATATAGGTGTAGCCCACCAGCGTGCCGGCCCAGGCAATGCAGCTGTGGGTGGCGTTGAGCAGGCGGATCTTGGCTTCCTCGTAAGCATCCACCGACGCCACCAGCTCCACACCGACGCTTTCCCAAGCGGGGCGGCCGGCCGCAAAGTCGTCTTCGATCACCCATTGGATGAAGCTTTCGGCCATCAGCGCGGCCGGGTCCACCACGCCGGTGGCGGCCAGCACGCGGGCGGCCACCTCGGGCGTGGGGCGCGGCGTGATGCGGTCCACCATCACGTTCGGGCTGCGCGTGTGGGCTTGCACCCACGCGCCCAGGTCCGCGTCGCCGATCAGCTCGATGAACTGCAGCAGGCCGCTGCGCGAGCGCTCGCCGTTATGGCGCAGGTTGTCGCAGTTCAGCAGCGTGACGTGGCCGGCGTTGGCCGCACGGCGGGCCCGCAGGATGGCGGTGAGCGCACCGTAAATCGTGCTGCCGGGCTGGCCCACTTTGGCCGCCGCCACATCGGCCGCCAGGTCGGCAAAGCCGAGGTCGAGCCGGTTGTGGGCGTCCAGGTAATAGCCCGCCTCGGTCACGGTGAAGGACAGGATGCGGGTGGCGGCAGCCGCACCCACCGCGATCAAGCCCTGCAGCGCCGGATCAAACGGAATCACCTGGCGGATCGCGCTGAGGCGCTGATACAGATGCTCGCCCGTCGGGCTGATGGTTTCCAGCGTGTAGGCACCGCCCTGCGCTTGCAGCGCGGCGACGGTGTCGGCCATGTCGGGCCGGATATTGCCGCCGGCCAGCACCCAGCGGGTGTCGCCGGCGTCATGCAGCGCTTGTTGGTAGACGGCCTGATGGGCGCGGTGGAACGAGCCCAGGCCCAGGTGCAGCATCACCAGCGGCGCGGTGTCGGAAATAGCGACGGAAGTAGCGGTAGCAGTCATGCCAGAAATCCAAAAGAGAAAAAGGGAGATAGATGGGGCCGTGGTGACTCAGGCGGCCGCAGTGCCCAGTCGGGCAACGCGTCCGTGGGCATCGAACAAGTGCGCGCCGGCGGCATCAATTTGCACCCCGACCGACTGCCCGGCATGCAGCGCCGTGCGGGTGTTTTGCCGCGCCACGATTTGCACGCCGGACGGCATGGCCACGTAGATCAGGGTTTCGGCACCCAGCGCTTCCACCAGCTCCACCGTGCCCTGCAGCTGCCCTTGACCGGACGGCTGCAACTGCACGTTTTCAGGCCGCAAGCCGATGAAACCACCGGCCGGCAGCGTGTGGATGCCGGTGCCCGCAAACAGCGCGCCCAGCTGCGGCAGCCGGTCGGCGGCCAGCATATTCATTTGCGGCGTGCCGATGAACTGGGCCACAAACTGGTTGGCAGGCCGGTCGTACAAATCCAGCGGCGAGCCGACTTGTTCGATCTGCCCGTCGCGCAGCACCACCACGCGGTCCGCCAGCGTCATCGCCTCGACCTGGTCGTGTGTGACGTAGATCGTGGTGGCACCCAGCTCGCGGTGCAGCTTGGCGATTTCCACTCGGGTCTGGCCACGCAGCGCGGCGTCCAGGTTGGACAGCGGTTCGTCGAACAAAAACACCTTGGGCGCGCGCACGATGGCGCGGCCAATCGCCACGCGCTGACGCTGGCCGCCGGACAGCTCCTTCGGCGTGCGCTGCAGATAGGCGGTGAGGTCAAGCACGCGGGCGGCGTGCTCGACCTTCTCGCGGATGATTTCCGGTGCCACATGAGCCAGCTTCAACGCAAAGCTCATGTTGTCGAACACGCTCATGTGCGGGTACAGCGCATAGCTCTGGAACACCATCGCCAAGTCGCGCTTGGCCGAGGGCAGATCGGTGATGTCGCGCCCTTCCAGGTGCAGCGAGCCGCCGTCCAGCGGCTCCAGCCCGGCGATCAGCCGCAGCAGCGTCGATTTGCCGCAGCCCGAAGGCCCGACGAACACCACGAACTCGCCCTGCTGGATGTCGAGATCAATGCCCTTGATGGCGCGGTGCTTGGCGAAGAATTTTTCAACGCCTCGCAGTTCGAGATAAGCCATGTTCTTGCTCCAAATATAAATTTAAGGACTTGCGAAAAATTGGCCC
>CANFYD010000277.1 GCA_947450745.1 Burkholderiales bacterium | reverse complement strand
TCGCCTGCAACGCGCCGATGTCCACGCCCCAAGTGGGGTTCTCGACCACCAGCACACGAGCCCTTCGCTCCAGCGCGCGCGCCAGCATCAGCTTTTGCTGGTTGCCGCCCGAGAGCCGGCCCACCGCTTGATCAACCACGCCGGGGCCGCGCGGCCGCACATCGTGGCGCTCCAGCAGGTCTTGCGCATAAGCCCGCACGGCGGCCAGGCGCAGCCAGCCGTGCCGGGCGAAGCGGGCTTGTGCGTCCAGCCCGGCCAGGGCGTTGGCCCACACCGAGGCCGTGCCGGCCAAGCCCAGTTGCGCGCGGTCCTCGGGCACGACGGCTAAGCCGGCCGCCAGGCGCTGCTGCACGCCGGCGGCGCTGATGTCGCGGCCGTCCAGCAACAGGCTGCCGGGCGGCACGGCCCTCCGCCCGGCCAGACCGGCCAAACCGGAAATCAGCGCCTGCTGGCCATTGCCCGCCACCCCGGCGAGGCCGACGATTTCGCCCTCGCGCAGCTCAAAATTCATCCCTTGCAGCGCCAGCCTCCCGTTCGCCCCGAGCATTTTCAGGTCGCGCACAGCCAGCCGAATCGCGCCTGCGGCTTGGCGCGCCAGCGGCTGCTGGGCCACGAGGCTGCGCCCCAGCATGGCCTCGCCAATTTTCGCCAGCGTCGTGTCCGCCGTGCGCCAATGCGCCACCACCCGGCCGGCGCGCAGCACTGTCACGCAGTCGCTGACGGCCATCACCTCGGCCAGTTTGTGGGTCACCAGCACGAGGCTGTGGCCGCGCGCCCGGAAGCCGCGCACGATGTCGAACAGTTGTCGGCTCTCGGCCGGGGTCAGCGCGGCGGTCGGCTCGTCCAGGATCAGCGTGCGCGCGCCGCGGAACAGCATCTTCAGAATTTCGACGCGCTGGCGTTCGCCGACCGATAAGTCTTGCACTCGCTGCGTCAACTGGCGGCTCAAGCCCAGGCCGTGCTGTGCTTCCAGCGCTTGCAGCCGCCGCGTGGCCGCTGTGCGCGAGATGAAGCCCCAGGCATTGACCGGCTCGGCGCCCAGCAGAATGTTGTCCAGCACGGTCATCGAGGGCAGCAACATGAAATGCTGGTGCACCATGCCGAGGCCGGCGGCCATCGCGTCCTGCGGCGAGCGCCAGCGGCGCGGCTGGCCGGCCACGCGGATCACGCCGCTGTCCGGCTGCACCAGGCCGAACAAAATACTCATCAGCGTCGATTTGCCGGCCCCGTTTTCACCCACCAGCGCATGCACCTCGCCGGGCATCAAGCGCAGCGACACCGCCTCATTCGCACTGACCGAGCCGTAGCGCTTCTGGATCGCTTCGAGCTCGACGTGGGCAGGCGTTGCTTGCTCCGGCATCAGTGAGTCGTCCAAGCCGCCAAGCCCATTCAACGTTTGCGGGTCATCGGGTCTTCAATCACCAGCTTGCCGCTGATGATGTCCTGGGCCCAGGCGCGAATCTTTTGCACGACGTCGGGCCGTGTCGCCACCAGGCAGCCGCTCTGGGGCAGGCCGGCCACGTCCAGCGCCATCAAGCCCATGCCGCCTTCCTTCAGGCCATAGCTGCGCTGCTGCGCCGGCCCGCCGCCTTCGATCAGGTCGATGCTTTGCTGCACGACACGGTCGACCTGCTTGAGCGTGTTGTCCAGCCCCAGCCCCGGCACATTCGGGCAGCGGTTGCTGTCCACCGACAGGACCTGAAAACCTTGGGCGCGGGCGGCGTCGAAGACACCGAAGTCGCCGCCCGAGGTGGCGGTAAAAATGCTCTCGCTGCCGGCCGCGCGCAAGGCCAGCGCCTGCTCCTTGGCCCTCACCGGGTCGCCAAAGGGGTTCGGCCCGCCCACGTACCGGACATCCACCGCGATGCCCGGCTTGGCCATGCGTGCGCCTTGGGCGTAGGCCTCGGTGTAGCGGCGCAGGAAGGGGATGTCCAGCGCGGCCACCACGCCGATGCGCTGCGTCTTGGCGAACAAGGCCGCTGTGGCACCCAGCAAATAGGCCGACTCCTGTTCGCGAAAGGTCGCACAGGACACATTGGCCGGCGGCTTCTTGATGCATTGATCGACGATCAGGAACTGGGTTTTGGGCGACTTCGGTGCCAGCTCCTCGACGATGTCGGCAAACTCGAAGCCCAGCAGCACGACCAGCGTGGCCCCGTCACTGAGAGCCGCGCGGACGTTCTCGGCGCGGTCCGATGCGTTGCTGCTTTCCAGCGTCTTGACGGCCGCGCCATGCTTTTTCGCCGCCGCCTCGACGCCGCTCTTGCCCTGCTGCAAAAAAGTGTTCACCCCCAGCCGGTCGGGCGAGACGAAGACATAGAGCTTTTTGCTGGGTGTCTGCGCCTGTGTGATCGCGGGAGTGAGGGCTGCGCACAGGGCCAGCAGGAGGCCCAAAGCTTGCATCGGGAGGAACGGGCGAGGCTTCAGTTTCATCGTCATTCGAGGCGGTGTCGCAGAGGGTTCAAGGCAAGCGGGCTTGAGCAGAAAAATGGGCGGCGCGATCCGCCACCCATTTCACGGCCTTCAGAAGTTGGCTTTGAACTGCAAGCCGTAAGTGCGCGGGTCGTTGACAAAACCGGTCAGGTTGTTGAAATCGATGCCGCCGACCGTTTGCACCTTGTCGGTGATGTTGCGCACGAACAGGGCTGTCTCGTACTTGCCATTGCCCCAGGTGCGGCCAACGCGCAAGCCGCCTTCGAGCAGCGCCTTGCCGGTGAACTCCACCGACTCATACAAGAAGTAGTTGACCTTGCTGCGATAAGCCCAGTCGGTGAACACATACCAGTCGCCGCCCACGGTGGGAATGGTGTACTTCAGCGTGGCGTTGGCGGTCACCTTCGGCGCTTGCGGCAGCGAGTTGCCGTTGATCAGCGCTTGGCCGGCCGCGTTCTTCGGGTTGGTCACGGTGCAGGCCGCGCAGACCCCAACGGCCAGGCCGGAGTCCTTGATCTCGGTGCCGTTGTAGCCGACGCCCAGCGAACCCATCAGGTTGTCGGTCAGCAGCGCTTGCAGATCGAGCTCGAAGCCACGGCCTTCGGCCTTTTTGGCGTTCAGCAGGATGTTCGAGTTGGACGAGCCGCCGACGGCGGTCAGCTGCAAATCTTTCACCGTGTACTGGAACACCGAGAAGCTCAGGCGCGCGCGGCGGTCGAACAGGTCGGCCTTCACGCCGGCCTCGACGGACAGATTGTTCTCCGGTGCTGCCACCGACTGGTTGTTGAAGGCACCCGCACCTTGCACGCTGGCCGCGCGGAAGCCGGTGGCTGCGCGGGCGTACAAGTTGACGTCCTTGTTCAGCGCATAAGTGCCGCTGACGTCCCAGTTGACCTTGCTGTCGCTGGGCTTGGCGCTCAGCGGCCCGGCAGCGGCCAAGCCGGCCAGCGTCGGGATGGTGCCGAAGCTGGCGCTGTTGTAGTCCTCGACATTGAAGGTCTTCTTGTCCTGCGTGAAGCGCAGGCCGCCGCGCAGCTTGAAGTCGGGCGTGACGACATAGTTCAAAGCACCGAAAACGCCGTAGGCATCGTTCTTCTGGCGTGAACGGTTGTAGCCGTTCTGGGCCCCGGCAGCGAACAGCGAGTCGTAGCTGAACGCTTCCATGGTGAAGTCTTCATGGAAGTAGTAAAGCCCGGCTTGCCAGTTCAGCGGGCCGGCGTAGCTGGATTCCAGGCGGAATTCTTGCGTCAGCTGCTGGTGCTTGGGGATGCCGTCGGCCGTCTCGGACGAGAACGGCAGAAAGCCCGGGCCCGAGGGCAGGGCGAAGACGGCACCGTAGCCGCCGTCGATGTCGCCGCGGTTGAAGGTGGTCAGCGACTCATAACCGGTGATCGAGTACAGCGCCAGCTCGCCAAAGCCCCAGCGCAGCCGTGCATTGGCACCGGTGTTCTTCAGCTTCGACTCGTTCTTGCCGTCGATGGAGATTTTGGTCGCGTCGAAACCGTCCACCAGGTCATTGCTGCCGGGCTTGATGATGTTGGCGCGGAACAAACGCGACGAGCCCGCCAGATCGCGGCCATGCAGGTTCAGCAGCGCGCTGAAGTCCTTGCTCGGCTCGATCAGCAACTGGGCTCGGAAGGCGGTGTCGCGGTAGCCTTCCAGGTTCTGCGTCGGGCCGGGTGCGTAGGTGTTTTTCACCCAGTTGTCGCGGCGCTGGTCTTGCAAGGAGAAGCGGGCGGCCACGCCTTCGCCCAGCGGCACGTTGACCGCACCTTCCAGATTGGTCGTGCCGAAGGTGCCGTAAGACAGGCTGCCGTAGCCTTCCAGCCGCTTCGTCGGCTTGGCCGAGTCGAACTTGACGACGCCGGCCGGCGTGTTGCGGCCGAACAAAGTGCCTTGCGGGCCGCGCAGCACTTCGATGCGGTCCAGGTCGAACACCGGGAAGCCCTTCAGGATGGCGTTCTCTTGCACCACATCGTCATAGACCAGCGAGACCGGCTGCGACGCGTTCAGGCGGAAGTCGGTATTGCCGTAGCCGCGAATGTAGAAGCGCGGAAAGGCGCGCCCGAACGACGATTCGATGTTCAGGCTGGGCACGCGGCCGGACAAGAAGCGCACATCCTGGCCGCTGGAGTTCAGTGCATCAAGCGTTTCGCCGCTGATCAGCGACACCGAGTTGGGCACGTCCTTGATGCTTTCGACACGGCGTTCGGCCGTCACGGTGACCGTTTCCAACTGGGTCGGCGCGGTTTTTTCTTGCGCCATCGCGTGTTGCAGCGGCCAAGCGGTCAGGGCCAAGGCGACCGCCAGGGCCAAGCGGGCCGGGCTGGGGTGGGCGGCGTTGGCGTTGGTGGCGTTGGCGGCGTGCGAAAGTTGCAGTGGCATCAGAGGGGACTCCATCAGGGTTGGATTGAATTGGGGTTGAGCCGGTCGGGCAGGTGCGGCGCGGTTCAGGGCGGGCGCTTCGGCTGGGGTGACCGCAGTCGCTGTTGCCCTGTTAGCGGCTTGGCTGCTTTGCCCATGCCGTCAGTCTGTGGGACTAGCAATATTCTTGCCATGCCCTCGGCTCGCAACTAAAAAACGGACGACCGCTCGCAAGCTCGGCGCAGTATGTGACCATTGCCACGGCGTGCGTTACGGGTTTACCCAGGGGAAACCACGCTCGGCGTGAATGCACGAATCGGCTTGACGCGGCGGCGTTCTATGCTGCGGCCTTGTGTCAACCTCTGTTTGAAAGTAGCGCGATGTACAACCCCAGCCACTTTGCCCTGACCGACCTGCCGCGCATTTTTCAGCTGATCGCCGAGCATCCGCTCGCGCTGCTGGTCGGCCCCGACCCTGCGGGCGATCCCTTCGTCACCCATGTGCCGCTGACCGTGCAGCAAGATGCGCAGGGTTGGCTGCTCGAAGGCCATATGGCGCGCGCCAACCCGCAATGGGCGTGGCTTTCAGCCCAAGCGCGGGTGCTGGCGGTGTTCAACGGCCCGAGCGCTTACGTGTCACCGCAGCATTACGACAGCCCGTTGAATGTGCCGACTTGGAATTACTTGGCCGTGCATGTCTATGGCAACGTGGAACTGGTGGAGGACGAGGCCTCCAAGGACGCGCTGCTGAAGCGCTTGATCGCCCAGCATGAGCCCGGTTACGCCGCGCAGTGGCGCGGCTTGCCGAGCGACTATCAACAAAAAATGCTGAGCGCCATCGTCGGCTTCCGCTTGCGCGTGACCCGCTGTGAGGCCAAGGCCAAGCTGAGCCAGAACCGCCCGGCCACCGAGCGGGCTCGCATCGCGGCGCAATTCGGGGCTGGGGCTGCCAACGAGCAAGCGTTGGCGCTGT
>CANFYD010000276.1 GCA_947450745.1 Burkholderiales bacterium | reverse complement strand
TTGCTCTTGCACGGCCTGATGCAGGCTGCCGCCCAGCGCCACATTGACCTCCTGAAAACCCCTGCAGATGGCGAACAGCGGCAGGCCTTGCTGCAGCGCCCGGCGCACCAGCGGCAGCGTCCAGGCGTCGCGCAGCGTGTCCAGCGGCAGGTCCGGGTTATGCACCGCTTCAGCAAAGTTGGACGGGTGGACATTCGACTGCGAGCCGGTCAGCAGCAGGCCATCGGCCAGGGCCAGCAACTCGCCCAGTTCTTCCGGCGTGCTGGCCGGCACGATCAGCGGCAGGCAGCCGGCCAAGCGCACCGCATCGATGTATTTTTTGCCGGCCACAGGGAAGGGGTGGTCGCCGACTTCGTGACTGCAGGCGGGCACCAGCACGACCGGTTTGAACTGGGCGGTTGACTCATCAAAGTGGCTCAAAACATATCCCTCAATCGGTAATAGGCCGTGCCCAGCACCAGCGCCGGCATGCGCATCAGCGCGCCGCCAGGGAAGGGCCGGTGCTTGATGCGGGCAAAAGTGTCGAAGCGGCCACTGTCGCCGGCCATCGCTTCGGCCACGACTCGCCCGGCCAAGCCGGTCAAGGCCAAGCCGTGGCCGGAGAATCCCTGCAGGTAGTAAATATTGGACTTGGCGGCGGAACAGGTCGACTCGGCCGCCAAGCGACCAAAATCCGGCGCGCGGTTCATTGAAATATCGACGAAACCTCCCCAGGCATATTGCATGCCTAGGTCCTGCAGCTGCGGGAAGCTGCGCAGCAGCCGCTGTCTCATGCTGGCCTTCAAGTCGCGCGGCGAGGCGGTGCTGTAGCTGACCCGCCCGCCGTAAAGCAAGCGCTGATCAGCCGTCGGACGGAAGTAATCGAGCACGAAATTGGTGTCGCAAACAGCCGCTTTGGACGGGATCAGCTCGGCCAGCCGCGCGCTGTCCATCGGCTCGGTGCAGGCGATATAGGTGCCCACCGGCATGATGCGGCCCTTCATTTGCGCGGCCAAGGCCGGCGCGATGGCCTGCAATTTGTCTTGCAAGTGCACATTGCCCGCCAACAGCACTTGCCTGGCCCGCACTTGGCCGGTGGCGGTGCTGAGCGTGACCTGGGCACCGGGCTGGATGCGGGTGACGGCCGAGTTTTCAAAAATCCTCACCTTCAGCTCAGCCGCTGCCCGCGCCAGCCCGAGGCAATATTTCAGCGGGTGCAGGTGGCCGGACGCGGCATCGAACACGCCGCCCTTGAAGCGTTCGCTGGCAATCCATTGCGGCAGTTGCGGCGCGTCTATCCAGTCCATCGGGTAACGGTAAAGCGTCGCCATGCGGGTCTGCCAAGCGCGCAGCGCAACTGCTTTGCTGGCGCTGGTGGCCAGGCTCAAAAAGCCGTCCTGCCATTCGCAATCAATGCCAAAGCGCAAGCTGCGCTGCTTGATCATGGCCACCGCTTCCAGGCTCATCGCCCAGATCCGCTGCGCTTCGGCCAAGCCCAGCTGTGCCTCGATGGTGGTTTGATCACAGGCCAGGCCGTGAATCGCCTGCCCGCCGTTGCGCCCGGAGGCCCCGCTGCCGACTTCGCCCGCCTCCAGCAGCACGACGCTGTAGCCCCGGTCTGCTAGCTCGATGGCGGCGGACAAGCCGGCCAAACCGCCGCCAACGATGGCCACATCGGCGCTGATGCTGTCCTGCAGCGGCAGGAATTGCTGAGTACGCGGCGCGGTGGCAGCGTAGTAGGAGTCTTGGGCGAGTTCGCGGTCGGTACTCAGCAAGGTCATAAGGTGGGGGCAGACTCCAAGGCAAATCCTTGTGGGTTTGAGGGAGGAATCAAGCGGCCCGCAGCAGGGCGCCGCGCAGCGTTTCGATGATGCGGTCGATGTGGCTGCGTTCGATGATCAGCGGCGGGCTCAGCGCCACCGTGTCGCCGGTGGTGCGCACCAGCAAGCCCTGCTCCCAGCAGTCCAGGAAGATCGAGAAGGCGCGTTTGGCCGGTTCGCCCGGCAAGGGGCTCAGCTCCACGCCGCCGATCAAACCGATGTTGCGGATGTCGATCACGTTCGGCAGACCTTTCAGCGAATGCAGTGCCTCGGCAAAGTAGCCCTGCATCTCGGTCGCGCGCGTCAGCAGCCCATCTTCGGCATAGGTGTCCAGCGCGCCCAGCGCAGCGGCGCAGGCCAGCGGATGGCCGGAATAGGTGTAGCCGTGGAAGAGCTCGATCACGTGCTCGGGGCCGTGCATGAAGGTGTCGTAAATCCCCTGCTTGGCGAACACCGCGCCCATCGGCACGCTGCCGTTCGTCAAGCCCTTGGCAACGGTCATCAGGTCGGGCGTGACGCCGAAGGTCTGCGCCGCAAACGGATTGCCGGTGCGGCCAAAACCGGTGATCACCTCGTCGAAGATCAGCAGGATGCCATGCTTGTCGCAGATCACGCTCAGCCGCTGCAAATAGCCGACCGGGGGAATCAGCACCCCGGTCGAGCCCGCCACCGGTTCGACGATGACGGCCGCAATGGTCGAGGCGTCGTGCAGGTTGATGATGTTTTCAAGGTCGTTGGCAAACTCCGCGCCGTAAGCCGGCTGCCCGACCGAGTAGGCGTTGCGCGCCGGGTCGTGGGTGTGGCGGATATGGTCCACGCCGCTCAGCAGGGTGCCGAACATCTTGCGGTTGCCCACCATGCCGCCGACCGAAATGCCGCCAAAGTTGACGCCGTGATAGCCACGCTCGCGCCCAATCAGCCTTGTGCGAGCCCCTTCGCCGCGCACCCGGTGGTAGGCAATCGCCATCTTCAGCGCCGTTTCCACCGCTTCGGAGCCGGAGTTGGTGTAGAACACTTTGTTGAGACCTGCCGGGGTAAGTTCGACCAGCCGCTCGGCCAACTCGAAGGCCTTCGGGTGGCCCATCTGGAACGGCGGCGCAAAGTCCAGCTCCGCCGCCTGCTTCTGGATCGCCTCGACGATGCGGGGCCGGTTGTGGCCGGCGTTGACGCACCAGAGCCCGGCAATGCCGTCGAGAATCTGCCGGCCCTTGTCATCGGTGAAATACATGCCGTCCGCGCCGGTCAGCAGCCGCGGGGACTTCTTGAACTGGCGGTTGGCCGTGAAGGGCATCCAATAGGCGTCCATGGCTGGGGTGGCATCCATATTGCGTGACATGGCAGAACTCTCCGTCGCTGTTGAGGGCGGGGTCAGCTCTGAACCGGCCCCTTGATGCTCTTTAGTCTAGTCAAGCGGCCGCGCAATAGGTGAGCGCAAAGCGTTCGCGTAAACCCGAGTTCTTGCAATCCGCAGCGATAATTTAATTTAATTTCCGCACAAAATTCGAAATATGGCTACTGAAGTGAAATTGGATGCGATTGACCGCAACATCCTCAACGAGTTGCAGCGGGACGGCCGGCTGCCCAATGTGGAGTTGGCGCAGCGCGTCCATTTGTCCCCGTCCGCTTGCCTGCGCCGCGTCAAACACCTGGAAGATTCCGGCGTGATTGCCCAATATGTGGCCCTGGTCAACCCCAAGGCGGTGGGCAAGCAAGGCATCAGCTACACCATCATCAACTTGGAGCGCATGACCTCGGCCGCGCTGGAAGCGTTCGAGTCCGCCGTGCGCGCCAGCCCCGACATCCTCGACTGCTTCTACGTCGCCGGCACCAACGACTACGTGATCCGCTTCGCCTACAACGACTCCGAAGACCTCGAACGCTTCCACACCCACGTCCTGATGCAACTCCCCGAAGTCGCCCGCTCCAACTCGATGCTGGTGCTGCGCACGATCAAGAAGACGACGGCGTTTAATCTTTGAGTCTTTGGGCCTTGGGGACAGACCGCCCGAGCGTATTCGCGAGTAGCTCTGTCCTCAACATTTCAAGCGGGTTCTTGCGGACAGACCGTCCTCGTAAGTCCGAGCCAAGTCCCCAACTGATTGAGCGCCGGTCTACACGTCGTCCGCGCCACCTTGATCGTTCATGAGGCCAAGGAGGCCCCACCAGTCGCCTGCGGCGTGCAACACGCGCACAACGGCAATGCCCTTGGGTCTTGGCAAGTAAAAGACAAGATGGTTATCGAAACCCGTCACTCGCCATTTGCGGATGGCGGCTAAGTCTGGATGTTTGAGTGTGAGCGGTGCTCCCATCTTGGGCCAGCCTCGCCAAGGCAATGAAGCTGGCTTCAGCGTTGCTCAGAAAGCGTTCGGCTACGTCTGGGCCGGCGTTCTCCGCCAAATAGACGTAGTGCTCCACCAGATCGCGTCTGGCCGCTTCGCGGTGAGTGACAACCGCCGTCACCGCGTTTTCTTTCTCGCTTCAACTTGTGCCACGGCTTCCCGGCGAATGGCGCTCCAGTCTGCCGGGGTCAGCGCGCTTTCTGCGCTGTTCAGGCCTTCGAGTAACTTGGCTTCAAGTTGCTCTTCGGCTTTGCGTCGCTCGTCTGCACGAATCAATTCGCGCACGTACTCACTGACACTGCTGTAGCGCCCCATTGAAACCTGGCGGTCAACAAACTGCTTGAGCGGATCAGGTAATGAAATGTTCATGCTTTGCATCGGTAGCCTCCTGCTACCCATGACGGTGCCACGGATGGCATGAAATGGCAAGAGTTGCCATTGTCTCGGGGAGGCTCGGTCAGGATAAATGCTGCGGCATCGAGCTTTTCAGCGTCCTGATGGGCTCGTTATTGCAGGCAAAGCCCAGCCGCCGCTCCGGCGTTTATGAGTCAGAGCCTCTGACGATTCAAAGGGCAAATAGTTGAATGCGACCGTGCGGGCTGCGTGGGAAGTGGAGGGCGGCATTGATGGCCGATATGCCTCCTCCTTGAAGATCACTCGGTGGGCGATGCACAGGCGCACCATTCCCGCGCTGTGGCGTCCGCCGATGTCGCCAATCCGACCTGACTGTTACGCCGCCGCGTTCGTCACCGTCCGCCCCTGCGCGATCAGCTCGGCAATGCGGGTCATGACGAGCAGGCCGCTGGCGGAATAGGGGTTGAATTCTGGCCAGACGATTTTGGTTTGGGGGTCGACGTCGGACAGGCTGACATGGGCCATCGACCATTCGCCGTAATGGCGCTCGGTGATGCTTTCGCAGTGGATCAGCTCCAGATCGGTGTGGCGCGGGTCGGCAGAAATGCGCGAGTAGAGGCGGGTTACAGCGCCGCGTTCACCCTCCAGCGCTTGCAAGAACACGCCTTGCCCTTCGCAGAGCACGCCGGTGATGTCGTTCTCGGTGTTCCAGGCGTGGGCCTTTTTCAAGATCGACTCGCTCAGTTGGCTGGACTGGGAATCGACCACTTTACTCACGTAGATCAAACGAATCAGCATGGTTTTGTTGTCCTTGGGGCATTCAAACAAGTGCAAAACAGCGGGTTACCGGCCTCTGCAAATGCAAATCAGAGCACGGCGCTGTTTTTAGTCGGCAGAGCATAGCTTTCACGCTGATCCTGCGTTGGCGCTGGGATATCGGCAGCGGCGGGCAAGCGCGGTTTTCGGCTTGCCGCCATTCCCCCCGACTCAGGCCCGCGCTTTGATCCGCCCGTGCAGCACCGAAATCATCGGCAGCAGTTGCACGGCCATCATGCTGACGAAGATCAGCGTGCAGCCGAGGATGCCTTGCGGCCCTAGGCGGTCGCCCATCAGCAAATAGCCGAACAGGGCGGCAAAGAGGGTTTCAGAAGACAAAATGATGGCGGCATCGGCCGCATGGGCGTAGCGCTGGGCGACGACCTGCGCGGTGAAGGCCAGGCCGACGGAGAACACGCCGGTGTAGAGCAGCGGCCAGAGGGCGGCTTGCAGATCGGCCCACTGAAGCGGCTCGAAAGCCAGCGCCCAAGCCAACGCGGCCA
>CANFYD010000275.1 GCA_947450745.1 Burkholderiales bacterium | reverse complement strand
ACCACCATGAAGTTGCAGCGCCAGGTCAGAACGAGATCGGCACCAAGTTCAGCACGCTTGTCGAGCGCGCTGACTGGCTGCAAAAGATGAAGTATGTGATTCACAACGTTGCTGCCAGCTACGGCAAGACGGACACGTTCATGCCCAAGCCCGTCGTTGGCGACAACGGTTCCGGCATGCACGTGCACCAGTCGATCTGGAAAGACGGCAAGAACCTGTTTGCCGGTGACGGCTATGCAGGCTTGAGCGACTTCGCGCTGTACTACATCGGCGGCATCATCAAGCATGCCCGCGCGCTGAACGCGATCACCAACCCCGGCACCAACAGCTACAAGCGTCTGGTGCCTGGTTACGAAGCACCGGTCAAGCTGGCGTACAGCGCCCGCAACCGTTCGGCTTCGATCCGCATTCCGTACGTGGCCAACCCCAAGGGTCGCCGCATCGAGGCACGTTTCCCCGATCCGCTGGCCAACCCGTATCTGTGCTTTGCCGCACTGATGATGGCCGGTCTGGACGGCGTGGAAAACAAGATCCATCCGGGCGAAGCCGCCACCAAGGATCTGTACCATTTGCCGCCGGAAGAAGACGCATTGGTGCCGACCGTTTGCCACAGCCTCGATCAAGCGCTGGAATGCCTGGACAAGGACCGCGCCTTCCTGACCAAGGGCGGCGTCTTCACCGACTCCTTCCTCGACGCCTACATCGAGCTGAAGATGCAAGAAGTGACCCGCGTGCGCATGACCACGCACCCGGTCGAGTTCGACATGTACTACACGCTGTAAAGCGGCTGAACGCGGGGTTCAAGCAGTCAAATGCTTGAGCGTCTGGGTTCGGGTTCTTCAACAAGGGACAGCTCAGGCTGTCCCTTGTGCTTTGTGCCTCACCCTTTGCGCCACAATCTCCGCATGCCGATTCGAACTGCCTTGCTGATCTGCCTTGCTGCCTCCACGGCCGCCACCGGCGCCGCCTGGGGCCAGCAGTCCACCGTCTACCGTTGCCCGGGGCCGCCGGTGCTCTACACCGACGCGTTGTCTGTCAAGGAAGCGCAGGACAAGGGCTGCCGCACCATCGAGGGTTCACCGATCACGGTGATTCAAGGGCCGCGCCCGCGTGCTGCGCCGCCGCCAGCCAGTGCAGGTGGGGGGGCTGGCCCTGGTACAGACGCTGTGCGCTCGGCCGACGGCCGTGTCGACCCCGCTCAACAGCGCAGCCGCGACAGCGAGCGCCGCCGGGTGCTGGAAACCGAGCTGCGCGAATCCGAAGAGCGCTTGGCTGCGACCCGGCGCGAGTACGCCGGTGGCAACGCCGAGCGGCTGGCCAGCGAACGCAACTATCAGTTCTACCTGGACCGCATGGCCGAACTGAAGGCCAGCATCAGCCGACAAGAAAACGATATTCAGGCGCTCAAACGCGAGATCAGCAAGCTGCCGTGAGTTCGGCACCTTGATCCTTCGATGCCTTGCCCTCCACCGCCTGCCATGACCGACTCTCTTCAATCCCCCACTAAATTCGACGCCTTCGACCTGCTCGCCACCATGGTGGCCGTGGTGCAGCCGGACGGCGAGTGCTTGTACGCCAATGCCGCGTTTGAAAACGTCATGCGCTTGTCGCGCCGGGCCGTTCAGCGCAGCAATCTGTTCGATTGGTTTGCCGACGCCAGCCGCTTGTCAGACACCGTCACCGGCGTGGCCAGCAATGCCTATTCGAGCAGCCGCTTCGACGCGCTGTTGCGGCGCGGCACCCGGCCCTACGAGGAGTTGGTGCCGGTGCATGTGATCGTCTCGCAGATGGACAGCGACGCGCAGGTGCTGGTCGAGCTGATCGAGAACGCCCAACAGACGCGCCAAGACCGCGAGGAGCGCACGCTCGACCAAGTGCAGGCGACCAAGGAGCTGACCCGCAACCTGGCGCATGAAATCAAGAATCCGCTCGGCGGCATTCGCGGCGCGGCGCAGCTGCTGGAAATGGAGCTGGCCCCAACCGAGATGGGCCCGGAGTTGAGCGAATACACGCAAGTGATCATTCACGAGGTGGACCGTCTGCAATCGCTGGTCGACCGTCTGCTCGCACCGCACCGTCACGCCCAGGTTGTCGGCGATGTGAACATTCATGAAATCTGTGAGCGGGTGCGCTCGGTCATCTTGGCCGAATACCCGCGCGGCTTGCAGGTGCAGCGCGACTACGACACCTCGCTGCCCGACTTTCGCGGTGATCGTGAGCAGTTGATTCAGGCGGTGTTGAACATCGTGAAGAACGCTGCGCAGGCCTTGCAATCGCGCATCGCGGTCGGTGATGCCTGCATCTCGCTGCGTACGCGCGTCGCCCGGCAAGTAACGATTGGTAAGCAGCGTTGGCGCTTGGCATTGGAATTGCATGTGGAGGACAACGGCCCCGGTGTACAGGCTGAAATCCGTGATCGCATTTTCTTCCCGCTGGTGTCGGGGCGTGATGGCGGTTCGGGTCTCGGGCTGACGCTCTCGCAAACTATTGCCCAACAACATCAAGGCATGATCGACTGCGAAAGCGTACCGGGCCGGACTGATTTCCGCATGACCTTGCCTTTGCCTTGAGGCTTTTGCCACAAGCTTTTCGCCAGCAGGCGGGCCGGGTTCGATCTGACTCGCTACAGGAACACTCCGCATGAAATCCATCTGGGTTGTTGACGACGACCACTCCATCCGCTTCGTGCTTGAAAAGGCACTGAGCCGCGAGGGCCTGCCGGTACGCACTTTCAGCAACACCCGCGATCTGCTGGCCGCGCTGGACGAAGACAGTCCGCAAGTGCTGGTGTCCGACATCCGCATGCCCGGCGGCTCCGGCCTCGATCTGTTGGCCAAGGTGAAGGCTAGGCTGCCCAATCTGCCGGTCATCATCATGACCGCCTACTCCGACCTCGACAGCGCCGTCTCGGCCTTCCAGGGCGGCGCGTTCGAATACCTGCCCAAGCCGTTCGACCTGACCCGCGCGGTCGAGTTGATCCGTCGTGCGCAGGAGGAGAGCATGCGCGAAGCGGTGGCCGAGGAGTCGGCCGCCCAGATGCCCGAAATGCTCGGCCAAGCGCCCGCCATGCAGGACGTGTTCCGCGCCATCGGCCGGCTCTCGCAAAGCCATGTGACGGTGCTGATCACCGGTGAGTCCGGCTCCGGCAAGGAGCTGGTGGCGCGCGCGCTGCACAAGCACAGCCCGCGCGCGGAAGGGCCGTTTGTTGCCATCAACACGGCAGCGATTCCCAAAGATCTGCTCGAGTCCGAGCTGTTCGGCCATGAGCGCGGTGCGTTTACCGGCGCGCAGGCGACGCGGCGCGGGCGCTTCGAGCAGGCCGACGGCGGCACGCTCTTCCTCGATGAAATCGGCGACATGCCGCTGGAGTTGCAGACGCGGCTGCTGCGCGTGCTGTCGGACGGGCAGTTCTACCGGGTTGGCGGCCACAGCCCGCTGCGCAGCAATGTGCGCGTGATTGCCGCCACCCATCAAAACCTGGAAGAGCGCGTTCGCCTGGGGGCCTTCCGGGAGGATCTGTTCCACCGCTTGAACGTGATTCGCCTGCGCCTGCCGGCGTTGCGCGAGCGGCGTGAGGACATCGCCGTGCTGGCGCGTTTCTTCTTGCAGCGCAGCGCCACCGAGCTGGGCGTGGAGCCGAAACGCTTGACCGAGGCCGCGCTGCTGCGCTTGAGCAATTTCGACTTCCCCGGCAATGTGCGGCAACTGGAAAACATCTGTCACTGGCTCAGCGTGATGGCCCCCAGCCAGATGGTCGAGGCGAAGGACTTGCCGCCCGAGTTGCTGGCCCCGGCCCTGGTGGCACCCGCGCTGCCGCTGTCTGCTGCTGCTGCTGCTGCCGACGACCATCCGGTCGCTGCTGCTGCCTTTGCTGCGGCCGGCGCTGCCGCCGCCGCTCAAGCGCAGCCAGGCCAGCTCGCCGCCACACCGGATGCCTGGGTGGCCGAAATGGCCCGCGAGGCCAGGCGCTTGCTGAATGCGGGCGAGCCCGAAGTCTGGGATGCCTTGACCCGCCGCTTCGAAGCCAGCCTGATCCTGACTGCGCTGGACGTGACCCGCGGGCGCCGCATCGAGGCGGCTCAAAAGCTCGGCATCGGCCGCAACACCATCACCCGCAAGATCCAGGAGCTGGGGCTGGACGCTTAGGCCTTCGGTCGCTTGTCCAACCAGATGCCCAAGCCCTGGGCATTCAGTTCGATGTCCATCGCCAGCAGTTCCAACTGGCGGGCTTGGCTCAAGACGCAGCCATGCGCTTGCAAGCGCTGCAGGTATTGCGCTTGCAAGCCCTGCTTCAGTTGGGCGTGGCGCTCGGGCCCGGCGGGCAGGTCCGTGCTCATGGCGACCATCGCATCGACCATTTCCAGCAGCCGCTCGGCCAGCGCGTCGGGTGTGCCCACCGGCCCGAAATGGGTCAAATACATGGACTGCGGCTGATAGCTCAACAGGCGCAGCACCGAAGCGCGCAGGGCCGGCGGATCGAACTGCACCGGCGTGCTGGTGGGCATGAGCCAGGGGCCGGCGGCGGTGTCGAACTCGCGGTAGCTCAAGCCGAAGGTGTCGCCGGTGAACCAGCCTCGGCTGCGTGCATCCCAAATGCAGTGGTGGTGGCGGGCGTGGCCGGGCGTGTCGAGCAGCAGCAAGGGCCGGCCGGCCAGGCTGATGGTCATGCCGTCGTGACTGGCCAGCGCGCGCTCCGCCGGCACCGGCTGCAGCTCGCCGTAAGAGCGCTGCATTTCCTCGGCACCGTAGACGGCCAAAGCACCCGCGAACAAGGCGCTCGGATCGACCAGATGCCGCAAGCCGAACGGGTGGACCAGCAGTTGCGCTTGCGGCAGCGCTTGCATCAGCAGGCCGGCACCGCCGGCATGGTCCAGATGCACATGAGTGGGGATGACCCAATCGACCGCTGCGGGCCTCAGCCCCAGCGCTGTCAGCGCGGCGAGCAAACGCGGCACCGCGTGGTTGGTGCCGGTGTCGATGAACGCGGCGCGGCCATCCTCCACCATCAAATAGGCCGCATCAAAACGTGGCCGCTGAAAGCCGGTGTCGACGGCGTAGATGCCGCAGCCCAAGTCCTCGATAAAGTCATGCATCGCTTGTCCCTCCTAGAATCCCGTCACGATAGCCGAAGGGAGCCTCAATGGCCGTGTACGAGATTTTGAAAATGGGCGATCCGCGTTTGTTGCGCGTCGCTAAACCGGTGACGGAATTCGGCACCGCCGAACTGCAGACCCTGATCGCCGACATGTTCGACACGATGAAGGCGGCCAATGGGGCCGGCTTGGCCGCGCCGCAAATCGGCATCGACCTGCAATTGGTGATTTTCGGTTACCAGAACAATGTCCGCTACCCGGACGCGCCGCCGGTGCCGCCCACCGTCTTGATCAATCCGGTCGTCACCCTGCTGGACGATGAGATGGTCGAGGGTTGGGAAGGTTGCTTGTCGGTGCCGGGCTTGCGCGGCGTGGTGGAGCGACACAGCCGCATCCGCTACAGCGGCCTGGATGCCGATGGTCAACCGATCGTCCGCGAGGCGGACGGCTTCCACGCCCGCGTGGTCCAGCATGAATGCGACCACCTCGTCGGCGTGCTCTACCCGATGCGGGTGAAGGATTTCAGCCGCTTTGGCTACACCTCGGTGTTGTTCCCGGAAATGGCTCCGGACGAGGACGATTGATACTTTTTGTAAAGCAAGTCAGCGCAAGCCTCCGCTAGAGCGTTGAGCCGGGACTTCAGGAGCAAGACATGGTGAGCGCCGCAATGCAGAAATTCTTGACCGGACGGCTGATCGAGCTGATCAGCCTGTTTGGCTTGTT
>CANFYD010000274.1 GCA_947450745.1 Burkholderiales bacterium | reverse complement strand
TGGTGCCGCCGGGGGCGTCGAACATGCATTCCGCCGTGGCCACCGTTCCCGCAGCGTTTGACGTGTTCGACGCGCTTGAAACGGTGCTCGCCGTCCGCCACAGCGAGACATGAAAGTGCATGCCGCTGCCGGGTTGGTTGGCGAACGGCTTGGCCATCATCGACAACAGCGCACCGCGCCGCTCGGCCAGCGCATGGGCTGCCAGCTTGAACAGCATCAGGTGGTCGGCGCTGCGCAGTGCCCGGTCGTGGGCAAAGTTCAGCTCGAACTGGCCGTGCGCGTCTTCGTGGTCAATTTGCAGCACGTCCAGGCCGCAAGCCGCCAGCGTCTGGTGCAGCTCATGCAGCAGCGGTGCCTGGCGCGCCAGCGCTTTCAGGTCGTAGGACGGTTTGTCCAGTCGGTCTTGCCCGTCGAACGGCTCAAAGCCACCGGAGTCTGTGCGGCGCAGCAAGAAGAATTCCGGCTCGATACCGGTCCTGAGGTGCCAGCCCTGGTGGGCCAAACGGGCTTCGGCGCGCCGCAAAACTTGGCGCGGGCAAGCGTCGAACGGCTCGCCGTCCACAAAGCCGTCGCAGACCACGCGAGCGTAGCCGGCCATCCAGGGCATGACTTGGACGGTGCTGGCATCACCGCGAGCCCAATATTCGCTACGTGGCCCGGTGCGCGGCAGGCCGGTGCCCGCGACCGACGGGCCGGAAAAGCCCGTTCCGGTCGTCAACAAGCCCTCCAACTGCGAGACCGGCAAATACTTGCCCTTGGCCACGCCGTGGAGGTCGGTGAACTGCGCCAGCAGAGTGTGGATTTGGGCGTCGGCCAGGCTTTGCTGCAAGCTGCTGAGGCAGGGCGCGCCGGGCTCGGCACCCCTCAACGGTTGATGCGCAGCCAAGTGGTTTTCAGTTCGGTATATTTGTCGAAGGCGTGCAGCGATTTGTCGCGGCCGTTGCCGCTTTGCTTGTAGCCGCCAAAGGGCACGGTGATGTCGTCTTCGTCGTATTGGTTGACGTGCACGGTGCCGGCGCGCAGCTTGCGGGCGACGCGGTGGGCGCGGTCGATGTGGCTGCTCCAGACGCTGGCTTGCAGGCCGAACGGGCTGTCGTTGGCGATGCGCACGGCGTCGGCTTCGTCCTTGAAGCGCAGCACGCTGAGCACCGGGCCGAAGATTTCCTCACGGGCAATCGTCATGCCTTCGGTGACGCCGTCAAACACGGTCGGCTCGACAAAATAACCACCGCTCTCGCTGCGTACCTGCTGGCCGCCGACCCGGGCTTGCGCACCCTCGGCCCGCGCGCCTTCGATATAGCCCAGCACCGTGCGCATTTGGCCTTCGTCGACGATGGCCCCCATCACCGTCTTCGGGTCCAGCGGGTCGCCCGGCGTGTATTTGGGCGCTTCGGCCGCCACCATCGCGACAAATTCGTCGGCAATGCTCTCGTGCACCAGCACCCGAGACGGCGCATTGCATGATTCGCCCTGGTTGAAAAACATCGCGCCGGCAACGGTTTGGGCCGCGCGCTTGAGGTCGTCAAAGTCCGGGAAGACGAGGAACGCCGACTTGCCGCCCAGCTCGTTGTAGACCCGCTTCAGGTTCGAGCGGCCCGCATAGTCGAGCATCTTGCGGCCGACCCGGGTGGAGCCGGTAAAGCCGATCGCATCGACATCCATGTGCAGCGCCAACGCTTCACCGGCCTCGTGGCCGTAGCCGGGCACGACGTTGAAGACACCGTCCGGCATGCCGGCTTCGAGCGCCAACTCGGCCAGTCGCAGCGCGGTCAGCGGTGATTTTTCGCTCGGTTTCAGCACGACGGAATTGCCGGCGGCCAGCGCCGGACCGAGCTTCCAGGCCGACATGATCATCGGGTAGTTCCAGGGCACGATGGCGCCGATCACGCCCATCGGCTCACGCCGGATCAGGGCCAGTGCGTTCGGCCCGGTGGGGGCAATTTCGTCATAGATCTTGTCCACCGCCTCGCCGTACCAGGCGATGCAGCGTGCGGTGGCCGGCACATCGACGCCCAGCGCGTATTGAATCGGCTTGCCCATGTCCAGCGTTTCCAGCAGGGCCAGCTCCTCCTTGGCGGCAAGAATCTTGTCGGCAAAGTTCTGCAGGATCTTCTTGCGCGCGGCCGGTGGGCGCTCGGACCAGCGGCCGTCGTCAAAGGCGCTGCGAGCCGCCCGCACGGCGGCGTCCACATCGGCCGCTTGGCAGCGCGACACCTGACCCAGGCTCTTGCCGTCGATCGGCGAGATGCAATCGAATTGCTGGCCTGCTTGTGTCTCGACCCGCTTGCCGCCAATCACCGGCCGGCCGTCGATCTTCAGCGCGGCGGCGCGGGCGTGCCAGTCGGGTTTGCCGCTGCTGCTGTTCGTGTTGCTACTGCTGTTGGTAGTGCTGCTCATGGCCGACCTCAGAAACTCACCAACACCGAACTGCCGAACAGGTGATTGCGCTTTTGCCAACTGCCGTCGCTGGCGTTGTTGAACACCGCTTGGTTGGACGCATCGAGGCGATATTCCATTTTGAA
Organism: Burkholderiales bacterium; assembly: GCA_947450745.1. Lineage (GTDB taxonomy): Bacteria > Pseudomonadota > Gammaproteobacteria > Burkholderiales > Burkholderiaceae_C > Paucibacter_A. Next base: position 3,301 of record CANFYD010000274.1, on the reverse strand, counting down.
AATCGTGTTCGGGTTGAACAAATAGCTCAGGCCCAGAGTCAGCGCATAACGGTCGGCCCCCTTGCCGGCCAGGGCCGGGTTCGGGTTCGCTTCGTCCCAGGCAAAGCCATTGCCGCGGCCGATGCCGTTGTGGCCGTCTTCGCTGCTGTAGCCGAACAGGCCGCCACCGTTCTTGCTGTTGTTCAGGTAGTCGAAGCGGGTGGTGGCCTCCCAGCGCGGGATGAACTTGTAGGCCAGCAGGGTGGACAGACCCGTCCAAGTCGCGTCGCGCAATTGACCGTCTTCGTTGAAGAGGGCGCTTTTGGACTGCTTGCCCCAACTGACTTGGGCCTGCATCGTCCAGTCGCCGCGAATGAAGTAGACATCGGCCTCCAACAGGTCGACCCGGGTGTCGCGCTGGGCATCACCGGCAAAGCGCAAGTCACCCATTCCATCGGTGGCGTCGGCCGCGTAGTTGTAGGCCTTGCCATGCAGGCCGGTAAAGCCAAAGCCGTTGTATTCGCCCTTGGCGTAATCGACCCGGTAAATCAGCGATGGCGACTTGTTGCCCATGCTCTTGTGGGCGGCGTTGACGTTGGCCAAGCCTGCCTTGACCATCCATTTGCCCATCGTCAAGTCCAGCACCGCGCCGGTGTAGCCGGTCGGGGCGGTGAAGTCGAACAGCAGGTTGTGGGTGATCAGCTTGTTGCCGGTCGGCAGGGTGATTTCGTAGCCGGTCCAGTCGGGAATCTGCCCCAGCCACAGCCGGGTTTGCAAGTCGCCCAGCGGGATGCTGACCGACGCTTCGTGCACGATGGAGCCGCTGTTGAAGCCGGCACCGGCGCCGCGCTCAGGCGCCAGCGTCAAATGCCATTTGGTGCCACCTTCCATTTCCTTTTGCAGGTCCAGCACGGCCATGCCGAAATAGCTGTTGTCGTAGGCGTAGGGCAATTTGCTGAGCAATTGGAAGCCCGAGGTGTTGGCGGCGTTGTTGTAGATGAAGGTCGGGTCGATGAAGCCGCTGATCTTCAGATTCTTCAGGCCCATCGCTTCGGTGCTGTCCTCGATCGCTTCGGTCTTGACCGAGATGCGGTTGAACTCGGACGCCTGGGCGGGCGTCATGCCCCATTGAGCTGCGGGTACGGCGGCGGCTGGCGTCGGCTTGGCTTCGGCGGCCTTGAGCTTGTCTTCCAGTTGGCCGACACGGTCGCGCAGCGCCCGCAGCTCCTTCAACAAGTCCTCATTCGACTGCGCCAACGCGGCACCTGGGTAGGCCGCAGCCAGGGCTAGGGTCAAGGGCAGAGCCGAAAGTATTGTTTTTCTCATGAGAATCTCCTCGTTGAAGTCGGATCGGGGCGTGGGTTTTGTGTTCGGTGTTTCAGTGTTTCAGTGGTTTGGTCGTTCAACTGCCACCGCGCTGGGCGGCGGCCATTTCTTGGGTCCGTCGGCGTTCGGTGCGGGCGATCCAGTAGCTGACGGCAATCACGCCGACGGCCACCACCACGATGATGACGGTCGCCACCGCATTGATGCTGGGGCTGACGCCAAGCCGCGCCCGCGAAAAAATCACCAGCGGCAGCGTGGTCGAGCCGGGGCCGGACAAAAAGGCCGACAGCACCACATCGTCCAGCGACAGGGTGAAGGTCAGCAGCCAGGCTGACAGCATCGACTGCGTGATCATCGGCAGCGTGACCAGATAAAACACCTGCAGCGGCTTGGCGCCCAGATCCATCGCCGCTTCTTCCAACTGCGGGTTCAGCTCGGTCAGCCGCGCTTGGATCACCACCGTGGCGTAGGCCAGACCCAGCAGCAAATGGCCGAGCCAGATCGTCAGCATGCCGCGCTCGGGGAAGCCCAGAGCGCGCTGCATCGACACCAGCATCAGCAGCAGCGACAGGCCGATGATCACCTCCGGCATCACCAGCGGCGCATTGACCATGCCGGTGAACAGCGTGCGGCCGGTGAAGCGCTTGTACTTGACCAGCGCAAAGGCGGCAAAAGTGCCGATCAGCACCGAGGCACAAGCGGTCATGAAGGCGATTTGCATCGACAGTTTCAGGCCGTTCAGCACCTCGCGGTCGTCGAGCAGCGCGCTGTACCACTTCAGCGTGAAGCCGCCCCAGACCGAGGGCAGCTTGGAGTCGTTGAACGAATAGACGATCAGCGCCAGGATCGGCAGATACAGAAAGATAAAGCCGGCGCTGAGCCAGCCACGGCTGACCCAACGCGTCACCTTGGGGCTGAAAAATGCGGTTTTCATGACCGGGCCTCCTGGCTTTCGGCCTGGTATTTGCCGAACAGCGCCAAGGGCACCAGGATCAGCAAGACCATCACCACGGCAACGCTGGAGGCCATCGGCCAGTCGTTGTTGCTGAAGAATTCATCCCACAGCACGCGGCCTATCATCAGCGTCTGTGGCCCGCCCAGCAGCTCGGGGATGACGAACTCACCGACGCAGGGGATGAACACCAGCATCGACCCGGCGATGATGCCGGCCTTGGACAGCGGCACGGTGATGCGCCAGAACGCCGTCCAGGGCGTGGCACCCAGGTCGGAGGCCGCCTCCAGCAAGCGCAGGTCCAGCTTGGACAGGTTGGCATACAGCGGCAAGATCATGAAGGGCAAGTAGGTGTAGATCATGCCGAGCACCAGCGAGAACGGCGTGTTCATCAGCTTGCCCAGCGCCGGGATCACGCCAGCGGCCAGCAGCAATTGATCCAGCCCCAGAAAGACGATCGCATCGGTAACCCAGCCGCCTTCGCCCAACAAGCCCTTCCAGGCGTAGACACGCAAGAGGAAGCTGGTCCAGAACGGCAGCATCACCAACATCAGCAAGGCCGGTTGCAGCGCCTGGCGGGTGCGGGCCATGAAGTAGGCAAAGGGATAGCCGACAACTAAGCAACCCAGCGTGGTCACCGCCGCGTATTTGAGGCTGGCCAGATAGGCCAGCATATACAGATCGTCCTGCGTGATGAAGACATAGTTGCTGAACTTGAGGCTCAGGTTCAGCACGCCGTCGGCATAGGTGAGCAGCTCTTTGAAGCGCACCGTCTCCATCTCGGACACGCTGATCTTCAGCACGATCAAGAAGGGCAGGGCGAAAAACGCCAGCAGCCAGACATAGGGCAGGCCGATGACGGCACTGCGGCCGCTGAACAGCCGGCGCGTCCGGCCGAGCAGGCCTTGCATCCCGTTGGGCTTGGAATTGATTGACTTGGGCATGGGGCTGACCGCTATTGCGTCAAAACGACTTGCGCGGTGGGCGTCCACGAGGCCCAGACTTCCTGGTCCCAGGTCAACGGGTCCGTGCGGTGGCGTTCCA
>CANFYD010000273.1 GCA_947450745.1 Burkholderiales bacterium | reverse complement strand
GGGATCAATTGCAAGGCCGTCTTCACTCCGTTGATGACCAGCGTGTGACCCGCGTTATGGCCACCCTGGAAACGCACCACAGCTTGCGCGTGATCGGTCATCCAATCGACGACCTTGCCCTTGCCTTCATCACCCCACTGGGTGCCCACAACGACCACATTACGGCCGCGAGCGATTTCGCTTTGCATCTTGGTAATCCGATGATCAAAAATTATCTTTGACGATCCGCGCCTCAAAGAGCGCGAATCACCCACTGAGTGTCAACGCAGACCAGTTCACGGTCGCAATCGAATTCGTCGCCTTCGTGCTCATGCCCAGGCAACACGCACACCACCGTCTCACCCAACTCGCGCAGCCGGCGCACGGCAGCGCGCAAGGCGGCGTCCTCAGCCCAGGGCGCACGCACCGCAGCACGCAAGGCACCGGCTGGGCTGAGCGCGACCAAGGTCTTCAAATCCAAGCTGAACCCGACCGCCGGACGCCTGCGACCGAACACGGCCCCGACCTCGTCGTAGCGGCCGCCACGCAGCACCGCATCGCAAGAGCCAGGCGCGTACAGCGCAAAACGTACACCGCTGTAATAGGCGTAGCCCGTCAAGTCAGCCAGATCGAAACTCAGACTCACTTCAGGGTGGCTCTGTTGCAAATGCTTGGCCAGCCATTGCAGATCATCCAAAGCCTGGCTGATGAGCGGATGCCGTGGCAGTTGCTGCCGAGCGGTCTCAAGCACCTCGATACCGCCGTACAAGGTCAACAGCGACTGCAAGCCCAGCCGAACGACATCGGGCAAGGCCAGTGTCAGATCAGCCAGCGCCTTGGCGTCCTTGGTCGCCAAGGCAGCAACCAAAGCATCCAACTCGGCAGTGCTGAGCTCAACCTCGCCCAGCACGCCGCGCACCAAGCGTGCATCACCCAAGTCGAGTGTGACGTGGCTGAGGCCGGCATGACGCACCGCATCCATTGCCAACTCCTGCACCTCAAGATCAGCCTCGAGACCGGCATGGCCATAGATTTCGATACCGAACTGCAAGGGCTCGCGGGTCGCGTGCAGACCAGCCGGACGCGTATGCAACACCGGGCCGCAATAGCACAGCCTTGTCACGCCAGCGCGATTGAGCAAGTGCGCATCGATGCGAGCGACCTGAGGTGTGGTGTCGGCACGCAAACCCAAACTGCGACCGGATAACTGGTCGACCAATTTGAAGGTTTGAAGATCGAGCGCATGACCAGTACCGGAGAGTAGCGACTCAAGATGCTCAAGCAGTGGCGGCATCACCAACTCGCAGCCGTAGCTGCGCGCCATATCCAACAGCTCGCGACGCAATTCCTCGATGCGCCGGGCCTGGGAGGGCAAGACGTCGGCAATGTGCTCGGGCAATAGCCAAGCTGAAGTCATGTGATTTTGGGGTGCGGTTAAAACCGGCATTGTACCGGCCGGTTACTGGCCATCAGGCTGCCGTCACGGCAAGCACGGGACCAAAAAATCAGCAAGGGGAGCGGACCAAGCAGAATGCTGGCCGTACCGAAAAAACGGATCAGCTCATCACTCAGCGCCAGCCTACGCACAAAAACTTGACGTCAGAAAACTAGACTGAGGAGGGGCAGCAGCCCCCCTCCCCTCCGACACCAACCTTAGCGGCAGCGCCTAAAACAGCTTGCTGGCAAACCTAGCTGATAACCCTGAGCTACTTACTTGCGCGGTGCAGGTGCGGGCGCAGCACCAGCGGCACCGGAGCCACGCATGGCCTTGAAGAAATCACTGCTCGGGTCGATCACCATCACGTCAGTCTTGCTGCGAAAACTGGTGCGGTAAGCCTCCAGCGAGCGATAGAACTGGGCAAATTGTGGGTCCCGGCCGAAAGCGTCGGCATATAGCGCCGAGGCTTTGGCATCGCCTTCGCCCTTGATCTTCTGGGCATCACGATACGCTTCAGCGACGATGACCTCACGCTGTCGATCAGCATCGGCACGAATCTTCTCGCCATCGGCACCGCCGGTCGAACGCAGCTCGTTGGCCACGCGCTTGCGTTCGGATTCCATACGCCGATACACCGCATCGGTGATGTTGGCCGCGAAGTCGACGCGCTTGATCCGCACGTCGACGATCTCGATGCCGAACTGCTTGGCTTCCTCATCCAGGCGCGTGCGCACATCGTTCATGACCTTTTCACGCTCTGTAGCAAGCACAGCCAGCACGGTTCGCTTGGTCACTTCCTCGTTGAACGCCGCCTGCACCACCGGACTCAGCCGGTTCTCGACATTGCGCATGTCCGAGCCGCTGTTGCGGATGAACTGGCGCGGATCGGAGATGCGCCACTTGACCAGCCAGTCGATCACCAAGCTCTTTTTCTCGGCGGTGAAAATCGGGCGCGACTCCGGGCTGTCCAGCGTTTGCACGCGACGATCCAACAGCACGTAGTTTTGCAGCGGCGGCGGCAGCTTGAACTTCAAGCCGGGCTCGGTGACGACTTCCTTGATTTCGCCCAGGGCATAGATCACGGCGAATTGGCGCTGGTCAACGATGAACAGCATGGAGCTGGCCAACATCAACACAATCAAGGCACCAGCGACGAAAGTTGCAATACGGTTCATCAATAGGCTCCTGAGTCTCAACGGCCGTCGCGGCTACGCAGGCCGTCGCGCGAGCGCACATCGGTGCTTGCGGCCGGGGCTGAATTTTCGGTACCCGGGGCTGCCATCGGCAATGTCGTGGTGACCGAGCCGCCGGTTTGCTGCATCAGCTTGTCGAGTGGCAAGTACAGCAGGTTGGAACCACTGCGGCTGTCCACCATCACTTTGCTGACATTGGAATAGACCTGCTGCATGGTGTCGATGTACAGGCGGTCGCGGGTCACGCCGGGTGCTTTCTGATACTCGGTCAAAACGCTTCTGAAGCGCTGCGCATCACCTTCGGCTTGCGCAACAACCCGGGCTTTGTAACCTTCAGCCTCTTCCATCAAGCGCGCCGACGTACCTTGCGCTTTTGGAATCACATCGTTGGCGTAGGCTTGGCCTTCGTTCTTCAAGCGCTCAAGGTCGGCACCGGCCTTGAAGGCATCGTCGAAAGCGGCTTGCACCTGCTCCGGCGGTTGCACGTTCTGCACGTTGACGTTGTTGACCAGAATGCCGGTCTTCAAGCGATCCAGCTGGTTTTGCACCGACTTCACCAGCTCGATAGCGATAGCATCGCGTTGCTCGTAGAGCACCGAATCCATCTTGCTTTTGCCAACAATTTCACGCACGGCCGATTCCGCAGCCAGCACCACGGCCTCATCGGGCAGCCGGTTCTCGTACAAATAATCACGCGCGTTCTTCAGCGTGAACTGCACGGTGAAGCGGATGTCCACGATGTTCTCGTCTTGAGTCAACATGGAAGAGTCACGCAAACCCGTCGCCGGAACGACGGCATTGCGGCCCACCTCGACCTGGCGCAGTTGCGTCACCGAGACGATTTCGTTGCCTTGAAACGGGTAAGGCAAACGCCACTGGAAGCCGGCCTCCACCGTCTTGCTGTACTTGCCAAATGTTGTGACGACCGCTTGCTGACCTTCTTGGACAATGAAGAAGCCGCTGCCCAACCAGCCCAGCAACACGACGCCGCCAATCAAACCAGCACCGATGCCTGCACTCTTCATGTCCGGCTGGAAGTTGTTGCCACCACCACCGGAGTTGTTGCCACCGGGCTTATCGCCAGGACCTTTGCCGCCGCCGCCAAACATACCTGTCAGCTTGCGATTGAAGTCACGCCACAGCTCATCCAAATCAGGCGGGCCATCGTTGCGGCCATTGCTCAGATGCCGGCCTGCGCGCCAGCCAGCGGACTGCAACAAGCGGGACAAAAGGGCTTGTGTTGCGCGTGCCAGCGGTTTCATTCGCTGCGCGGCGCTCACGGGCTCAAAGGTGTTCATGCTCATGCCTGGTTGTGATCGTTTGCTGCGGCATCCGGATCGGACGCCAGCAGAGGGTTTTCTGAATCAAACTCCACCTCGCCAACTGGGGGGAAGTCGTGAGAATTCAAGGGCTTGCCGGAATAGTCGGGTGCGGTTTGCAAGGCTTCGACGATCTGCTGACGCAGCAAATCAAGGCCACTGCCGTCCAAGGCGCTGACGAAAACGCGCGGCACCCGAGCCCCGCCGCCGCCATCGCCGGGACGTTCGATCCAATCTTGCAACACGCGCGGAAGCTGGCTTTCGTCGAGCATGTCGGTCTTGTTGTAGACCAACACCTGCGGAATCGAACCCGCACCGATTTCATGCAGCACCCGCTCGACCTCATCCATCTGCTCAGCCAGCATCGGCGACGCCGCATCCACCACATGCAGCAGCAGATCGGCATCAGCCGCCTCTTGCAGTGTCGCTCGGAAGGCCTCGACCAATTTGTGCGGCAAGTCGCGAATAAAGCCGACCGTATCCGACAAGGAAACGCTGGTACCGGCCTGCTCAAGATAGAAGGAACGCGTGGTCGTGTCCAGGGTCGCAAAGAGCTGATTGGCGGCAAAGGCACGAGCCTTCACCAGCGCGTTGAACAGCGTCGATTTGCCTGCATTGGTGTAGCCGACCAGCGAGACACGGAACACGCCGTTGCGAGCCCGTGCGCGCTGCTGAGTACTGCGCTGACGCTGTACTTTCTTCAGCTTCTCTTTGATCGTCTTGATGCGGTCGTCAATCATCCGACGGTCCAATTCGATCTGCGCTTCACCCGGGCCGCCGCGCATGCCGATGCCGCCACTTTGACGTTCCAAGTGGCTCCAGCGGCGCACCAGACGCGTGGCCAGATACTGCAGCCGCGCCAGTTCGACCTGCATCTTGCCCTCGTGGCTTTGCGCCCGAGCCGCGAAGATTTCAAGAATCAACGCTGTGCGGTCAGCGACCGGTACGCCCAGAACACGCTCGAGATTGCGCTGCTGCGCTGGCGAGATGGCTTGGTCAAACAGAACCGTGTGAGCTTGGTGCGCCTGCACCAGCAGCTTGATCTCGTCCGCCTTGCCCGAACCCACAAACAAGGCGGCATCGGGGGCTTGTCGCCGGGCGATCACCCGTGCCACGGGCGTGTCACCGGCAGACTCGGCCAGCAAAGCCAACTCGTCCAAAGTGGCATCGAAGGAGGACGCGGAGGATCGGCCGAAATCGACCCCGACCAGAATGGCCCTCGCCTCGTCGAGAGGAGGCGACACCGGACTTGTGAAGGAGGAACTCAAGACGCTAGGCGACGGAGCATCACCCCGGCGCTCAAGAAGCTTCGTCGGCGCCGTCGGCCGTATGGAAATTCACTGCACGACCAGGCACCACGGTGGAGATGGCATGCTTGTAGACCATCTGTGTCACGGTGTTACGCAGCAACACCACGTACTGGTCGAAGGACTCGATATGGCCTTGCAATTTGATGCCGTTGACCAAGTAAATGGACACCGGCACATGTTCTTTGCGCAGCAGGTTCAGGAAAGGATCTTGCAAGAGTTGGCCTTTATTGCTCACGATATGCTCCGTGTTGTGAGTTGGATGAGAGATAGAGCGCAGACCTTAACACAGGCGCTACAGGGTTGCCCCGAGCCCGCCTGTGCCGTTTTCAGTCTTTCTCGCCGAAGGGATTTTTAGACGAACGCATTTCAATTCGCATCGGTGTGCCGACCAATTTGTAGTGCGCACGGATGCGGCCTTCCAAATAGCGTTTGTAAACTTCGGTCACGCCTTCGAGTGAATTGCCGTGCACGATGACCAGCGGCGGGTTCATGCCGCCCTGGTGGGCATAGCGCATCTTGGGCCGGAAATGGCCGCTGCGCTTGGGCGTCTGATGCTCGACCGCTTCTTGAATCAAGCGCGTCAAGACCGGCGTCGTCATCTTCTTGAAGGCTGAAGAATAAGCATCAGCCAGTGCGCC
>CANFYD010000272.1 GCA_947450745.1 Burkholderiales bacterium | reverse complement strand
TCCAGAGACATCAAATACTCCTCGCTGACGAGGGAGCCGGCTTCGACGGCACCGCCGCAGACGACGTCGGCGATCAGGCTGGCGAGGTGGAAGTCATGGGCGCTGATGAAGCCGCCGTCGCGCATATTGGCCAACTGCCCCTTGATGGTGGCGATGCCCGAACGGCCGGCCACCGGGAACAAGGTTTTCATCGGAGCGCGGTAGCCGGAGTCGGCCATTGCCTTGACCTGCGCGCTGGCGACGAAGAGCATTTCGTCCTTGTTCGGCACCACGATGTCGCCGTCCAGGAAGAAGCCGTTCTTCTTAGCTTCCAAGGCCGAGGTCGCCACCTTGGCCGTGGCGGCGGTCGTGAAACCGTCCTTCAGGAAGGCAAAGATGTCGGCACCGGCATTACCGGCACTGGCCATTTCGGCCGCGCGGCGGGCGATGTAAGTCAAGCCGCCGCCGCTGGGAATCAAGCCGACACCGACCTCGACCAAGCCCACATAGCTTTCCATGTGCACCACCCGGCGTGCGCAATGCACGGCCAGCTCGCAACCGCCACCCAGGGCCAAGCCACGCACGGCAGCCACCACCGGCACCGCCGCATAGCGCAGGCGCAGCAGCGTGTCCTGCAACTCCTTGACGACCGGGGCAATGCCCTTGGCGCCCGACTTCATGAAGACGGGCATCAGTGATTCCAGATTGGCACCGGCCGAGAACACATCGTCCGGCGACCAGATGACCAAGCCCTTGTAGCCTCCTTCAGCAATCTCAAGCGCCTTTTGCAAGCCGGCAATGACAGCCGGGCTGATCAGGTGCAGCTTGGCCGTGATCGAAGCAATGACGACCTCGTTGTCCAGCGTCCAGACCCGCAATTCCTCGTTCTTGAACAGCTCGGTGCCTGCTGCCAACGGCGTCGGGGCGGCCTCGCCCACCAGCGCTTCGGGGAAGGCTTGGCGTTGGTAGACCGGCAGCTCGGCGCGCGGCTTGAACTTGGCTTCCAATGCGCTCCAGGAGCCGGCCGGGCTGTGCGTACCGCCGTTGTCGGCCACCGGGCCTTCAAACACCCAAGCGGGCAGCGCGGCGTCCGACAAGGTCTTGCCGGCGGCGATGTCTTCCTTGATCCACTCGGCCACTTGCTTCCAGCCGGCCGCTTGCCAGAGCTCGAACGGCCCCTGCGTGGTGCCAAAGCCCCAGCGCATCGCAAAGTCGATTTCGCGCGAGGTGTCGGCCACCGTGGCCAAATGCACGGCCACGTAATGGAAGCTGTCGCGCAGAATAGCCCAGAGGAACTGCGCTTGCGGATTGGTCGATTCACGCAGCAGCTTGAGGCGCTCGGGTGCCGCCTTCTTGAGCATGCGCGCCACGATGTCGTCAGCTTTTTTGCCGCCGCTCACGTACTCGCCAGTGGCAAAGTCCAGCCGCTGAATGTCCTTGCCGACCTTTTTATAAAAGCCGCCGCCGGTCTTTTGACCCAGCGCGCCTTTTTCGATCAAGCCGGCCAAAATTTTCGGCGTGGCGTAGATCGAATAGAACGGGTCGTCCTTCAAGTGCTCCTGCATGGTCTTGACGACGTGCGCCATCGTGTCCAAGCCCACCACATCGGCGGTGCGGAAGGTGCCGCTGGAGGCGCGGCCGAGCTTCTTGCCGGTCAGGTCGTCGACCAGATCCACGCTGAGCCCGAACTTTTCGGCCTCGATCATCGTCGCCATCATGCCGGCGATGCCGACCCGGTTGGCGACGAAGTTGGGCGTGTCGTTGGCACGTACCACGCCCTTGCCCAGCCCAGACGTCACGAACGATTCCAGCTGGTCAATCACTTCCGGCCGGGTCGTCGGCGTGTTGATCAGCTCGACCAAGGCCATGTAGCGCGGCGGGTTGAAGAAATGGATGCCGCAAAAGCGCGGTTTGATTTCTTCTGGCAGCACCTCAGCCAGCTTGGTGATCGACAGACCCGAGGTGTTCGACGCCACGATGGTGTGGGCCGCGACAAAGGGCGCAATCTTCTTGTACAGATCGAGCTTCCAGTCCATCCGCTCGGCAATCGCCTCGATGATCAAGTCGCAGTCGCCCAGCAAGGCCAGATGCTCTTCGTAGTTGGCCGGCTGGATCAGCGCCGCGTCCTCGGCAACGCCCAGCGGTGCGGGTTTAAGCTTTTTCAAGCCCTCAATGGCCTTGGTGACGATGGCGTTCTTGGCACCTTCCTTGGCGGGCAGGTCAAACAGCAACACCGGCACCTTGAGGTTGACCAGATGGGCGGCAATCTGCGCACCCATCACGCCTGCGCCGAGCACGGCGACCTTGCGAACTTGAAAACGACTCACGGACTTCTCCTAAAAATCATTGCAGCGAAGCATCAGCTTCGCGAATTTACTCGACGCGTTGCCAGACCTGGGTGCGACCCAGCATCGGCATGCCGATGTAGCCGCGCACTTCCAGCTTCTTGCCGCCGTCGACCGGCTTCATGCGCACTTTGTAAACCTTGCCATTGTTTGGGTCCAAAATTTCACCGCCATCCCAAAGCTCGGCATCGCTGCTGTTCTTTTTGACATTGCGCAGGATCGTCATGCCCAGCACCAGTTGGTCTTTGCGCTCGTCGGTGCACTTGTCGCACTTGGCGTCAGCCTTGGCCGGGTCCATCACCTTTTCGACCACGGCCGAAAACACTCCGGCGGTCTCGGTCACGCGCACCAGTGATTTTTCCGCCTTGGTTTCGTCATCAATCGTCTTCCACAAGCCTTGCGGGCCGGTCTGCGCCGCAGCGAGTTGGGCAACAAGGCTCAGGGCAGCGGCAAAAACAAAACTTTTCATGGTGTCTCCCAGTGTTGTGACCGGCCCCACCGGGGGCCGGGCGTTGAATTGAACCCGTCAAATTAAAACAGCGCTTCGTCCATTTCCATCAAGGACGGCAGACCGGCCCGCGCGGTGCGGATCAACATCGCCGTTTCGGGCAGCAGCTTGGCAAAGTAGAAGCGCGCGGTCGAGAGCTTGGCGGTGTAGAACAGATCGCCGCTGCCCTGCTTGGCCAGCGCCACCTTGGCCATGCGGGCCCAGAAGTAGGCAAAGCTCAGGTGGCCGACGATGCGCAAATAGTCCACCGCCGCCGCGCCCACTTCGTCCGGGTTGCCAAAGGCCTTCATACCGATCTCGGTCGTCAGCTTGGTGACCTTGTCGCCCAGGTCGGCCAGCGGGTTGATGAACTCCTGCATCGCCTCGTTGACACCCTCGTCCTCGACAAAACTGGCGATCAGATTGCCGAATTTCTTCAACTTGGCGCCGTTGTCGCCCAGCACCTTGCGGCCCAGCAAGTCCAGCGACTGGATGGTGTTGGTACCCTCGTAAATCATGTTGATGCGCGAGTCGCGGACGTATTGCTCCATGCCCCACTCATGGATGAAGCCGTGGCCGCCAAACACTTGCATGCAGTGCGAGGTGGCGATCCAGGCGTTGTCCGAGATGAAGGCCTTGATGATGGGCGTCAACAGCGACACCTCGTCCAGCGCTTCCTTGCGCTCGTCTTCGTCAGCCGAGCTGAGCGCACGGTCCAGCGTCAGCGCCACATAAGTGGACAAGGCGCGGCCGCCCTCGGCATAAGCGCGTGCGGTCAGCAGCATCTTGCGCACATCGGGGTGGACGATGATGGGATCGGCGGCTTTGTCGGGCGCTTTCGGTCCAGACAAGGCGCGCATCTGGATGCGGTCCTTGGCATAGGCCGCCGCGTTCTGGTAAGCCACCTCGGTCAAGCCCAGCGACTGATTGCCGACGCCCAAGCGGGCCGCATTCATCATCACGAACATGGCCGCCAAGCCCTTGTTCGGCGCGCCGACCAGGGTGCCGATCGCCTCGTCCAGCACCATTTGGCAGGTCGCGTTGGCGTGGATACCCATCTTGTGCTCCAGGCCGCCGCAGAAAATGCCGTTACGCGCACCCAGCGAGCCATCGGCATTGACCAGGAACTTGGGCACGATGAAGAGCGAAATGCCCTTTGAGCCTTCCGGCGCGCCCGGCAACCGTGCCAGCACCAAGTGGACGATGTTGGCCACCATGTCGTGCTCGCCGGCCGAGATGAAGATCTTGTTGCCGGTGATTTTGTAGCTGCCGTCGGCTTGCCCTTCATTGACAGGAACGGCCTTGCTGCGCAGCATCCCCAGGTCGGTGCCGCAATGCGCTTCGGTCAAGCACATCGTGCCGGTCCATTCGCCGCTGGTCAGCTTGGGCAAATAAAGCGCTTTTTGCTCTTCAGTGCCGTGGGCATGCAGGGCCTCGTAGGCACCGTGGCTGAGGCCCGGATACATGGTCCACGCTTGGTTGGCTGAGTTCATCATCTCGTAAAACGATTGATTGATCACCAACGGCAAGCCCTGGCCGCCGTAGGCCGGGTCGCAACCCAGCGCCGGCCAACCGCCCTCCACATATTTGGCGTAAGCCTCTTTGAAACCCTTGGGCGGCGTCACTTCATGGCTGGTCTTGTCGAGCGTGCAGCCTTCGGCGTCGCCGCTCAGGTTCAACGGGGCCAGCACTTCAGAGGCGAACTTGCCGCCTTCTTCAAGCACCGCATTGATCGTTTCAACATCGATATCGGCATGCGCCGGCAGCAGCTTCAGCTCGTCGACCACATTGAGCAACTCGTGCATCACAAATTGCATATCGCGCAGTGGCGGGTTGTACTGGGGCATGTTGTATTCCTGGTTTGAAAAAAATTGAACTCAGGCCCGCTTGGCTGCGGTGCCCACTCGGGATGGTTTGTCGGCGTTCAAAGCTGCTGGTGCTTTGGAAGCTTTGGCCGTTTTGGACACTTTGGGCGCTTTCGCCACTTTGGCCGCCGTCACACGCGCGTCGGCCATTCGGCCCGCGGCTGCGGCATAAAACTGCACGATGCGCTCGAACCCCACACCGGCCCGGCCGGCTGCGCCGGGCCTGCGCAAAAAGCGCGCATCGTGATGCAAGGACAAAATCAGCCCATGCAACTCGAACGAGATCTGCTCGACATCGGCATCCGCTTGCAAATGCCCGCACTGCACGGCCATTTCGATCGCCTTGCGCAGCGCCGCCTGCCAGGCGTTGACCATGGCGACCAGCGCGTCGCGCACGGGCCCCGGCCGGTCATCAAATTCAACCGCACCGCTGATGTAGATGCAGCCGGAGTCGATTTCCTCCGACACCCGGCGCACCCAGCGCTCGTACAAAGCACGCAGCCGCGGCAGGCCACGCTCTTCGCGGATCGCGGTGAAGAACACCTCCTCCTCGAACTTGGCGTGATATTCCATCACCACCGCAATCTGCAACTCCTCACGCGAACCGAAATGCGCGAACACGCCGGATTTGCTCATCTTGGTGACATCGGCCAGCGCCCCGATCGACAAACCCTCCAAACCCATGTGCGAGGCCAAGCCCAGCGCCGCGTCCAGAATGATCGCGCGGGTGTGCAAGCCTTTTTGCAAGGAACGCACCACCCGTGCAGGCTTGCGCGCCGGTTGAGCGACGATGTTCAGAGCGGGACTGGAAGGATGGAATGGTGACACTGAGGGATTCCGAGCGGCTTCTAAAAGCCGCATAATAAAACGAACGGTCGTTCTATTTTGCAGAAATCCGGGCCATCTTCCAAAGTATTTTTGTGATCTTTTTAGGCGCTCGCACCTAAAATCCGGAAGCGAGCCGGCGCACGCCACGACAGTTTGACGATTTTTCGTGACGCGCATACCCTGCCCGCCGGGGGAGTTTCATACCGTCGCCGGGCCCACACGTTTTTCTCGGACATTGCACGCAGGCTTGAGTCCATGGGCACTCTTGCAGTAACCTCGGCGCTCGGAGGTCAGAGCTGTGGACGTTCTTCAACTGGATGTTTCGGGGCGGCCGCAAGCCTGGGTCACCACCCGGGAAGCGGCCGTGATCTATGCCAGCGACGGCATCGCT
>CANFYD010000271.1 GCA_947450745.1 Burkholderiales bacterium | reverse complement strand
GCTGACGAAGATGTCGGCCTTGTCGGCGGCATATTCCATCGTCACCACGCGGTAGCCTTCCATCGCCGCTTGCAGGGCGCAGATCGGGTCGATCTCGGTCACCCAGACTTGCGCCGACAGCGCGCGCATCGCTTGGGCCGAGCCCTTGCCCACGTCGCCGTAACCTGCGATCACGGCCACCTTGCCGGCAATCATCACGTCGGTGGCGCGCTTGACGGCGTCCACCAGCGATTCGCGGCAGCCGTACAAGTTGTCGAACTTGCTCTTGGTCACCGAGTCATTGACGTTGATGGCGCGGAACAGCAGTTCGCCCTTGGCCGACATTTCCTGCAGGCGATGCACGCCGGTCGTTGTTTCTTCGGTCACGCCGAGGATTTCAGCGCACTTGCGGGTGTACCAGCTGCCGTCAACGGCGATCTTTGCCTTGATGGCGGCAAACAAGATGCGCTCTTCGTCGCTGCCCGGATTGGCCAGCACCGACAGGTCGCGCTCGGCCTTCTGGCCCAGGTGCATCAGCAGCGTGGCGTCGCCGCCGTCGTCCAGAATCATGTTCGGGCCTTCAGCGGCCTCGCCCTTGGCGGCGAATTCGAAGATGCGGTGGGTGTAATCCCAATAGTCTTCCAGCGACTCGCCCTTGTAAGCGAACACCGGGATGTCGGCCGCCACCAAGGCCGCAGCGGCTTGGTCTTGGGTCGAGTAGATGTTGCAGGAGGCCCAACGCACCTCGGCACCCAGCGCTTTCAGCGTTTCGACCAGCACGGCGGTCTGAATCGTCATGTGCAGCGAGCCGGTGATGCGCGCGCCTTTCAGCGGTTGCGCAGCGGCGTATTCCGAGCGGATGGCCATCAGCGCTGGCATCTCGCATTCGGCGATGTTCATTTCCTTGCGGCCCCAGGCCGCCAGGGTCAGGTCGGCAATCAGGAATTGATCGGGGGACAAATTGGTAGTGATGGCAGTCATTGCAAGCTCCTTCAGGACATGAAGCCGCTGCCGAGTGGCGCAGGGAGAGGGAGGTGCAAATGATTTGCCCAACGGTCACCCACGCAAAAACGTCAGCGGGTGAGCGCAGTTGCAGGTGCTGTGAGGGTGGCGAAAATCACGCCCAATCACAGAACATTTCCGAGCCTGGCTTCACTGTGGAAGTCGCAACGCTCCTCGGAACAGGCGGAATTCTAGCCGCACTGCGCCCATCGTTGCCGAGCGCGGTGCCGGAATCCAGGCCAGTTCGGGGCGATTCACCGGCCCGCGTGAGATTGTTGGCAATTGGGCAGCTTTTCGGGCGAGTGCGGCGGCGGCAATGCAATCGCCATCGCGTCGCCGCGAGCCCGGCGCCTTGCTAGCGGTCGATAATCTGCCTCCTCTTGTCACCGTTGAGTCTGCCGCCATGAAACCGATCGGAACCCCGCTTTCGCCCTTTGCCACCCGTGTGATGCTGTTGGGCAGCGGCGAGTTGGGCAAGGAAGTGCTGATCGCGCTGCAGCGCCTCGGTGTCGAAACCATCGCGGTGGATCGCTACGAGAACGCGCCCGGCCAGCAAGTTGCCCACCATGCCCGCACGATCACGATGAGCGACCCGCAAGCGCTGCGCGCCTTGATCGAGGCCGAAAAGCCCGACCTGGTGGTGCCCGAGATCGAGGCCATTGCCACCCAGACGCTGGAAGCGCTGGAGGCCGAGGGCCTGGTGCGGGTGATTCCCACCGCCCGCGCCGCGCGCCTGACGATGGACCGCGAAGGCATTCGCCGGCTCGCCGCCGAGACGCTGGGCTTGCCCACCAGCCCGTTCCGCTTCTGCGATTCAGAAGCCGAGTTGCAAGCGGCGATAGCCCAAGGCATCGGCTATCCCTGCGTCGTCAAGCCGGTGATGAGCAGCTCCGGCAAGGGCCAGAGCAAGCTGGACGGCCCAGCCGATGTGGCCACTGCCTGGGCCCATGCGATGGCCGGCGGCCGGGTCGGCCCAGGCCGGGTGATCGTCGAAGGCTTTATCGATTTCGACTACGAAATCACCCTGCTGACCGTGCGCGCGCTGGACGCCGACGGCACGGTGGCGACCCATTTCTGCGAGCCCATTGGCCATGTGCAGGTCAGCGGCGACTATGTGGAGAGCTGGCAACCGCAGCCGATGGCGGCCGCCGCACTGGAAGGTGCCCGAGTCATTGCCAAGGCCGTCACCGACAACCTCGGCGGCCAGGGCTTGTTTGGCGTCGAGTTGTTCGTCAAGGGCGATCAGGTCTGGTTCAGCGAAGTCAGCCCGCGTCCGCACGACACCGGCATGGTGACGATGGTCACGCAGTGGCAAAACGAGTTCGAGCTGCATGCCCGCGCCATCCTCGGCCTGCCGGTCAGCACCGCGCTGAAAAGCCCAGGGGCCAGCGCCGTGATCTACGGCGGCGTCGATGCGAACGATTTGGTCTTTGACGGTGTGGACGAAGCGCTGCGCGTGCCGAACAGCGACATCCGCCTGTTCGGCAAGCCCGAAAGTTTCGTCAAGCGCCGCATGGGCGTGGCGCTGGTGTTTGATGCCGACGTCGAGCGTGCCCGGGTGCAGGCCAAGTTGGCGGCTTCCAAGGTGAAGCCGCGCCGGGCTTGAGGGACTGAACGATGGCTGGGCTACCGGCCCGCCGCCGCGCGCAACTGTATGGCGGGTCGCGACCCGCGTGTGGCCGACGGTGGCACTCGTGTTGCGCCAGGCTAGGAGCCTGGGCGGCAGAAGGCGGCGATAGCGAAAGGTGGCCCCAGCGAGGACAGTTTTTGCCGGATTTGAAGCCTCATAGCTCTGCTATGAGACGAAAAGACGGTGAAAAATGGACCGCTGCGGCCGCCTTGCAGCCGGCGATCCTTCTGCCGCCCAGGCTCCTAGCTCATGACGACGCTGCCGTGCCGTTGCCTGAATCGCTCGCGGGTCTTGACCCGCCCTACTTGGATCTCAGCGCTCCGACAGCCCAGCCGCTGCACGCAGCGCTGCAGCCTTGTGGTCTCCTCCCACATCGCTGCGCGATATGAGCGTCGCCCCAAAGCCCAAGTAGGCGCTGTGCGCCTGCGTGCCCTTACAGGCCCGCCGCTGCACGCAGCGCTTGGGCTTTGTCCGTCCGCTCCCAGGTGAACTCGGGCTCTTCGCGGCCGAAGTGGCCGTAGGCGGCGGTCTTTTCGTAGATCGGGCGCAGCAGGTCGAGCATCTGGATGATGCCTTTGGGGCGCAGGTCGAAATGCTCTTGCACCAAGGCCGAGAGCTTTTCGTCGGAGATCACGCCGGTGCCTTCGGTGTAGACGGTCACGTTCATCGGGCGGGCCACGCCGATCGCGTAGGCCACTTGAATCTGGCATTGGCGAGCGAGACCAGCGGCAACGATGTTCTTGGCCACGTAGCGGGCGGCGTAAGCGGCGGAGCGGTCCACTTTGCTCGGGTCCTTGCCCGAGAACGCGCCACCGCCGTGCGGGCAAGCGCCGCCGTAGGTGTCCACAATGATCTTGCGACCGGTCAGGCCGCAATCGCCCTGTGGGCCGCCGACGACAAAACGGCCGGTCGGGTTGATCAGGTATTCGGTGTCCTTCAACCAAGCGGAGGGCAGCACCGGCTTGATGATTTCTTCGATCACCGCTTCGATGAACTCGGGCTTCATCTTGTGGCCGTCGCTCATCTCCGGGCTGTGCTGGCTGGACAGCACCACCGTGGCGATCGAATGCGGCTTGCCGTCCACGTAGCGCATCGTCACTTGGCTTTTGGCATCCGGGCGCAAGAAGGGCAGGCGGCCGTCTTTGCGCAATTGGGCTTGGCGCTCGACCAGACGGTGGGCGTAATAGATCGGCGCGGGCATCAGCTCCGGCGTTTCATCGCAGGCGTAGCCGAACATCAGGCCCTGGTCACCGGCACCGGTGTTCAGGTGATCGTCCGACGCATGATCGACGCCCTGGGCAATGTCGTTGCTCTGCTTGCCGTAGCTGACCAGCACCGCGCAGCCCTTGTAGTCGATGCCGTATTCGGTGTTGTCGTAGCCGATACGCTTGAGCGTGTCGCGCGCCACCTGGATGTAGTCCACATGGGCGTTGGTGGTGATTTCACCGGCCAGCACGACCAAGCCGGTGGTGGTCAGCGTTTCGGCTGCCACACGTGAGCGCGGGTCTTGTTTGAAGATTGCGTCGAGAATCGCGTCCGAGATTTGATCGGCGACCTTGTCGGGGTGGCCCTCAGAGACAGATTCAGAAGTAAATAGAAAATCGTTCGCCACTTTTACACTCCAGTTAACAGTTCATCGGCGTTGCCGTGCTGTCGGGGTGACGCGGCGAACGCTTTAGCAGCATTTGTTGAGCATCGCTGCCCGGCGGTTTTCCAATCCTCAGAAAAGAGTCCGCATCGCCCCGCAAGTTGTCCTATTTAACTCGGCGATTCGAAATTATATAAACATGCTGCCTCTGTTCCGTCTCCTTGCTCGTTTGCCCTTGTGGTTTTTGCACCTGTTGGGTGCCGCCGCCGGCTGGCTGACTTTTGCCGCCTCGCGCACCTACCGCGAGCGCTACCGGGCCAATGTGCGCAGCTCGGGCTTGGCATGGTGCGACGCGCGCGGCGGCATTGCGCATGCCGGCCGCATGATTGCCGAACTGCCCTGGCTGTGGTTGCGCCCCAACGATAAAGCGCTCGGGGCCACCGTCAGCTGGGACGGCGCGGAGCTGATTGCGGCGGCTTTGGCGCAGGGGCGCGGGCTGGTCTTGCTGACGCCCCACCTCGGTTGTTTCGAAATTTGCGCGCAGGCTTATGCCGAACGTTTTGCTGCCGCAGATGCACCGGCGCAGGTGCCGATCACCGTGTTGTTCCGCCCGGCGCGCCAGGCTTGGCTGCGCCGCGTTGTCGATGGCTCGCGCGGCCGCCCCGGCTTGGCCACGGCGACCGCTTCGCTGGCGGGTGTGCGGCAGATGATCCGTGCGTTGCGGCAGGGCCAGACGATTGGCTTGCTGCCCGACCAGGTGCCGCCGCAAGGCTTGGGCGTGTGGGCGCCGTTCTTTGGTCAGCCGGCCTACACGATGACGCTGGCGGCGCGGCTGCTGCAGCAAACCGGGGCCGTAGCGTTGCTGATCTGGGGCGAACGGCTGAGTCGGGGGCGCGGTTATGTGGTGCATGTGCTGCAGGCACCGGAGATCGCTGCGGATTGCACGCCAGAATCGGCGGCCACCGCTATCAACCTCGCCATGGAACAGATGATCCGCCTTGCCCCGTCCCAATACCTGTGGGGCTACCACCGCTACAAGCAGCCGCGTGGCCTCGACATCGGGGCGGCTCCAAAGTCGCCAGCGCCGCCAGTGCTGCCAGCGGCCAACACACCGCAGGAGCGCTGAATGCTGTCTCGTTTCGGCGCGCGCTGCGTCATTGCCTTGTTGTGGTTGCTGCACTTCTTGCCCCTCGCCCTGCTAGCCGCGCTGGGCCAGGGCTTGGGTGCGCTGCTGTGGCGGCTGGCAGCATCCCGCCGGCGCATTGCTTTGCGCAACCTGGAGCTGTGTTTCCCGGAGCTGACGCCGACAGAGCGCACGGCGCTGGCGCGTGAACATTTTGGCTGGATGGGCCGCAGCTTGCTGGAGCGTGGCCTGCTCTGGTTTGCATCCGCCGAGCGTTTGAAACGGCTGGTGCGCGTCAAGGGCAACATCAAGCTGGCCGAGCAAAGCGATGCGCCGGTGATGTGGTTGCTGCCGCATTTCGCCGGGCTGGAATGGTCGGGGCCGGCCTTGATGCTGAACCAGAGCAACCCCGGTGTGGATGTTTATCAGCGCCAGAGCAACCCGGTCTTCGATGCGCAGCTGCTGGCCGGACGGGCCCGGTTTGGCAAGACCGCTTTTGTCGATCGGCGGGAGGGCATACGCCCGGTACTCCGCTTGATTCGCCAGGGTTATGCCTTTTTGAATGCGTCGGACATG
>CANFYD010000270.1 GCA_947450745.1 Burkholderiales bacterium | reverse complement strand
TGCCAGTCCTGATTTTGAAAAAACAGGCTTGTACCCAAAACTCTTCAAGGCGATCAACTCGCGCGCAAAAACACGCGGAATACCCCCACGCCAAAGCATTTGCGGCTGCTGCAACAGAAAACTAAGCCATTTATTTTGAAACCGATCTCTGGTACTAGCTGCCGCACCACCGAATACTGCGCTTGTAGTAGCCACATCCGAATTGAACCCGCCGTTGTCCCACGCCGCTTGTTCGGCAGTATTCAAACCGAGGTAAAAGTCACAGCCGCATTCTATTGAGCCGAGCATCAACGCATCATTCAGAATCGGCGTCCACATCTTGTCGCTCAAAATACTACCGGGACCTAAAACTGGAGTTTTCGCGGCCAAACCTCCCGCCGTACCCATTGCCACTTGCCGACGCTGCTGCTGAAGATCATTCACCATGATTGCATCGGCTGTTTCCTGCACGCCATTCGCCGACATTAAACCGAAGTTCAATAACAACTCTTTCATTGACCGAATTTCGGTATCCCCAAGCACAATAATTTTTAGCGCGTTGCCCGCCGTCGCGGCATACAGTCCATAAGCACCTTTAATGAAGGTGTTCATGATGGCGTCATCATCCCATTTACGCCAACCCTGCACCCAAGCATTGTCAGCGCGATAAGCATCTCTCATGTTGAAAAGTTGCTGCGTAAAAACAGACTCAGTAAGCATTTATGTCCTTTTTGATATATTAAATAAACTTAAATTTTAATATATTTCAATCAAAGATTGTCATCACGCACTTTTTGCAGCGACTGATCGTTCATACGAATGATAACTTTGTTGGTCTCCTCATTGACGAAGTCATAACTGAATATATTAGGTAGCGAGAAATTGCGAACGGCATGCGTGGAGTACATCACCTCGGGTTGCACTACGGTCTTGGTGAAAATCCCTTTAGTCTCTTTGGACTGCAGTTTGTAGTCAGTGTTGGCATTTCCGCCCAGTCCCTTCATTAGACTGATCATGTAACCCGTCGCTGCGTGTGTGCCGCCGTGCGCCTTGCCATCTTTCAAAGTGAGATTGGCACCCTTGGTCGCACCGCTCTGGATCCCTGTGGTGGAGAGCGGGTTGACGTACGTTTTCTGCCAATAAACTTGCCACAGATGTTCGTGGCGGGCACCGTGCTTCGTGTTGTGCTCGAACTGCCCCTTCAGACCATTGCAGATTACTTCGTCCAACTTGTGTGTTCCCGAATAGCATCCACAAGTTGCAATCCCGGCCAAATTGGGGGTGGTCTTAAACTTCGAGTAACCGTGGATGCCCTTGGTCTGATCAATCTTGAACTTCTTGTCATCGAAGATCATTACCAGATTCCCCTCACGGGAGATTTCGGCCAGCGTCTTCAGGCAGAGGTTACCCGTGCCCTTGTGCAGTGCTGCACCGCCGCTACGAATGGCAATCTCGTCTGCCTTGGTGCCAGGTTCCGTATGCGATATTCGAAAGATAATAATTTCGGTGGGATGGTTGAGGCAAAACGTAGAGGCATCCTTGATTACCTCGTCGATGCCTGTGTTGCCAAAAGCACCCTGCCCTACAGTGGTGTGATGAGCCACGACCTGCTTATTCTTCGCCTTCAAGCGCAAATCGAAGAAACGCGTGCCGACATTAATTTGCTCTAGGATCGTCAACGTCTGAGTAGCAGCATTCGAGTTAGTCCCGCCCCAAGTCAGATCGATGTGGCCCTTACTCGTTCCTGCGTCGTGACTACCCGGCATGTGAAGCTCGCCGAGTAGCTTATCCTGATAATCACTCATCCAGTCTAGTAGTGCCATATCAATATCTCCGTGTCAATTTTTAAATTTCAGAAGTGGTAGCCGAACTCACCGTCGGACACGTCTACCGTGACTCGTTCGATGGGCTGCCCCTCCATCATCCGCGTCAAAAACTCCCGCGAGATATCCGGCAGCATGGTGTTCGTCAGAATCGCATCGATCATCCGCCCGCCCGATTCCGATTCGGTGCAGCGCGAAACCACCAGCTTTACTACCTCATCGCTATATTCAAACGGAATCTTGTAGCGTGCCTCGACCCGCTTCTTGATCCGGTTCAGCTGCAGTTTGACAATCTGCCCCAGCATTTCATCCGACAGTGGGTAATAAGGAATGGCTACCAAGCGCCCCAACAAGGCGGGCGGGAATATCTTCAATAAAGGCTCGCGCAGCGCTTTGGCCATGCCTTCGGGGTCGGGCATCAGCTCGGGGTCTTTGCACAGGCCGGCGATCAGATCGGTGCCTGCGTTCGTCGTCAACAGAATCAGTGTGTTCTTGAAGTCGATGAATCGCCCTTCCCCGTCCTCCATAAACCCCTTGTCAAAGACTTGAAAAAACATCTCATGCACATCGGGATGGGCTTTTTCCACCTCGTCCAGCAACACGACGCTATAAGGTTTGCGGCGCACCGCTTCGGTCAGCACACCGCCCTCGCCATAACCGACATAACCGGGAGGTGCGCCCTTCAGAGTACTGACGGTGTGCGCTTCTTGATACTCGCTCATATTGACGGTGATCAAATTTTGCTCGCCGCCGTACAGGGCCTCTGCCAAGGCCAGCGCGGTTTCGGTCTTGCCTACGCCCGAGGTGCCAGCCAGCATGAAGACCCCTATCGGTTTGTTCGGGTTGTCCAGCCCGGCACGTGAGGTCTGGATGCGCTTGGCGATCATCTCCATCGCGTGGTCTTGGCCAATCACGCGCTGGCCCAGGCTGTCGGCGATCTTCAGGATGGTTTCCATCTCGTTGCGGGCCATGCGGCCGACCGGGATGCCGGTCCAGTCGCCCACCACCGCCGCCACCGCTTGGTAGTCCACCGTGGGCAGGATCAGCGGGGTTTCGCCTTGCAGCAGCGTCAGCTTGGCCTGGACCTCGTTCAAATTTGCCAGCAGGACCAAGCGCTCAGCTTCGCGGTCGCCATCGGTCAAGCCCTCTGCCGCGGCTTCAGCAGCGGCGTCGGCCTCCAGCTTGCTGCCTGTGCCTTCCACTGGGCGGATGCCGGCGCGCAGTTGGGCGCGCAGGTCCAACAATTGATCGACCAAGCCTTTCTCTTCGGCCCAGCGGGCGTCCAAGCTGCCCAAGCGCAGACGCTCGCCGGCCAGCAGGTCGGTGGCTTCGGCCTCGCGCTTGCCAATGTCGATGCCGATTGCCTTCTCGCGGGCAATGATGCCGAGCTCCGTTTCCAGCGCTTCGATGCGCTTGCGGCAGTCGTCCACTTCCGCCGGGGTGGCGTGCAGGCTGACCGCCACGCGCGCGCAGGCGGTGTCGAGCAGGCTGACGCTCTTGTCGGGCAATTGACGGGCCGGGATGTAGCGGTGGCTCAACTTGACGGCCGCTTCCAGCGCCTCGTCGAGGATCTGCACCTTGTGGTGCTTTTCCATCGTGCTGGCCACGCCGCGCATCATCAAAATCGCCTTCGCTTCGTCCGGCTCGTCAACCTGAATGGTCTGGAAGCGGCGGGTCAGGGCCGGATCTTTTTCGATGTGTTTTTTGTACTCGGCAAAGGTGGTGGCACCAATGGTGCGCAGCGTGCCGCGAGCCAAAGCGGGCTTGAGCAGATTGGCTGCATCCCCCGTGCCGGCCGCACCGCCTGCGCCGACCAGGGTGTGGGTTTCGTCGATGAACAGGATGATCGGCTTCGGGGAAGCCTGCACTTCGTCGATGACGCTGCGCAGCCGCTGCTCGAACTCGCCCTTCATGCTGGCACCGGCTTGCAGCAGACCCACATCGAGCGAGCGCAGCTCCACATCCTTCAGGCTGGGCGGCACATCGCCGCGCGCGATGCGCTGGGCAAAGCCTTCAACCACCGCTGTTTTGCCGACACCAGCCTCGCCGACCAGGATGGGGTTGTTCTGGCGGCGGCGCATCAGGATGTCGACCACTTGGCGGATCTCGTCGTCGCGGCCGACGATGGGGTCCATCTTGCCGCTGCGGGCTTGCTCGGTCAGGTCGACGGTGAACTTTTTCAGCGCTTCTTGCTTGCCCATGGCGGCCGGGGCCATGGCACCGCTGTCTTCACCGGGGCCGCTGCCGCCGCCGGTGGATGAACCGTCGGTGGCACCGAGGCCGTCTTCGGGCGAGCCGGCCAGGATCTTGGCGAGGTTGTCGCTCAGGTCTTCGACCTTGAGCTTTTCGAACTGGCGGCTGATGGCGATCAGCGCGTTGCGCAAGGTCTTGGTCTTCAACATGCCGATCAGCACGTAGCCGGTGCGCACGCTGTTGTCGCCGTACAGCAGCGTGCCGTAGACCCAGCCGCGCTCGATGGCGTCGGCAATATTCTCGGCAATGTCGGAGATGCTGGTGGCACCGCGCGGCAAGCGGTCAAGGGCGGCGGTCAAGTCCTTGGCCAGCGCGGACTGATCGAGCTGACCGTACTTGATGATGCGGTGCCAGTCGGAATCGGCGCTTTGCAAAATCTGCGCAATCCAGTGTTCAAGCTCAACGTAGGGGTTGCCGCGCAATTTGCAAAACACCGTTGCGCCTTCAACGGCCTTGTAGGCTGCGCTGTTCAACTTGCCGAATAGGGTGACGCGGTTGATGTCTGCCATGGTGTGTCCTTTGAGTGGTCTCAGAGCTGAGAAGGGTTCGGATGCAAGTTCAAGGCGGCCGGTTGGGCACCGCGCGGAGCCCCCAGCCAAGTGGTCCAGCCAAGCCGGTTGTGGCGCCCCAAGCGGCAGGCCGGTAGCTGCTTTTTCTTCAACTCCAGGCGCAAGTCCCAGCCGAATTCAAGGCCGGCGTATTGCAGTACCAGGGCCTTCACGGCGGGCAATGCACTGCCTGTGGGCAGCAGCGCCTCGAAGGCGGAGAGGTCCAACGGGCCGACGTGGATGCGGAAATGATGCTGGCGGTCAAACACGGCCCGGCCCAGCACGGCGCTGACGCCCAATTGCGCCGTTGACGTTTGACGGCGGGCGGCACGGCGGCCCAGGCGCGTGCATTCGGCCTTGGGCAGGGTCATCCAGCGGCCGACGAATTGCTCGACTCGGGCCTGCATGCCCAAGTAGCCGCTCAACAGCTGGGCCAACCCGTCAGCATTGCGGACTTGGCGCGACAGCAGGCCGGCAAAGGCGAGCTTGGCATGGTCGGGTGCGGCGTCGCGGTGCTTCCAGGCTGCACCGCCGTCCACGCCGATCAGCGCGCCGACATAGCCGGCGAACTTGTCCTCACCGGGGCGGTCCAGGCTGACGGTCGGCTGTGCTTGCGCCCAGGCGCGGTAGAACAGCAGCAGGAAACGGTGGTGAAACATGTCGGCAAAACGAGCCAAAGTTTCATCGCCCTTGTGCAGCTTGCGCTCGCGGGCGTAGGCCGTCATGTGCAGCGGCAGCGGGCTGTTGGGCCCGAACAGGCCGAAGAACCGCACCTCGATACGCGGGCGGCCGCTGCGGTCAGCCGGGTCGACCAAGGACAAGCTGGAGGGCGCAAAGCTCAGGTCGGCGGCTTGCCCCATGCGCACCGCTTCGTCCACAGGGCGGCGCGCGGTGCCGAGCATCGGCTTGTCGGCGTTGTAGGCGTCGATCAAGCGCATGGCCTGATTGAAATCAAAGCGATAGGGCGCGGCCGCGATCGCATAGATCGGGTCGGGCCGGCGAAAGTTCACAGGATCGCCCGGCTCCCGCATCGCGGCCTCCCGGTCAAGATGTCGCCGCGCGCCGGTGAGTGCAGGCGCAACTGGGTAAAGCCGTTGAGCGAGACATGGCGGGCCATGAAGCGTTCAAGCACCAGCCCCAGCAAGAAGGCACTGCCGCCTTCGAAGGCGTGGTCGTCCACCTCCACTTGCATCTCGACGCCACGGCCAAAGGTGATGGGGCCGGGCATCGGCAGGCGGCGCACAACGGCTTGCATCTTCACCGAGCGCAGGCCGTCAACTTGGCGCTGCGCACCGGCGTCGCCGCTGGGGGCG
>CANFYD010000269.1 GCA_947450745.1 Burkholderiales bacterium | reverse complement strand
CGCCAGCCCTTGTTGGCCGTCGTCGCAATGACAAACCTCCATGCCGCGCTCGGCCAGACCGACGCAAACGAAGTCGGCAATTTTTTGCTCATCTTCGACCAGCAGAACCTGCAGGCGCGGTGTGGCGGCTATGGGCAGGGTGGGTGGGGTGGGCGGGGACGCGAACATGGGCCTGATTGTCTGAGCTGTGGCGTCAGTCCGATGCGTGAATGACGCGCACCGGACGGCTCATCCTCAAATCGAGGCCAAGAAGTCGAGCACTTGTTGCTGCTCGGCCGCCCGCAGGGCGTTGAAGCGGGTGCGGGACGCAGCGCCCTCGCCGTCGTGCGCACGCACCGCTTCGGCCACCGTCTTGGCGCGGCCATCGTGCAAGAACGTCTTGCGTGCCCTCAAGCCCCAGAGCGGCGCGGTCCGCATCTCCGCCCCGCTGGCCGTGCCCTGTGCGATGCGGTCGCCCAGCGCGCCCATGTTGTGCAGCAGCAAATCGGAGAACAAGTTCACCGGCTGGTGGGCCAGCGCGGTCAGCGGGTTGGCCCCGGTGAACAAGGTCGGCGTGTGGCAAGCCGCGCACTGCATTTGTTGAAACAAGCGCCCTCCAGCGGCGGCAGACACGCTCTGGCGCAGCGGCGGCGGCGGGGCCAGCAAGCGCATGAAGTCGGCGGCGTGGTCGATGTCGCTGGTGCCGGTGGCCGGGTCCACAGCGTCTTCGATGCCGGGTATCAGATCAAACTTTGCCAGCAAGGCCTGATTGCCATTGGGCGCATTTTCGGTCGGGAAGAGGCGGCTGGTCACGCCCATTTCGTTCAGGTAAGCGTCACCGGCAAAGCTCAACAGCGTGGCTTGCTGCGCCTTCCAGCCAAAGCGCCCGACACGGCTCTTGCCGCTGGCCACATCGTCCACCTGGGCCGCCCGGCCATGTATGCCGTCGGGTTGCGGGCGTTGCGCGGCCAGCAAAATGTCCGCGTCGGGGATGGCCTCGATCAAGCCGGCGCCGAACAGCGGTGTGGCCAAGCGTTGCGCCACCACATTGGCCTGTACCGGTACCCGCTCAAGTGCCTGTGGGTCGATGGCAAAGCGCTGCAGCAACGAGCCGCCCAGGTGATCGAGCGGATCGAATTTGCCGTCCACCAGGCGGCCAAAGCGGGTCACGGTGATGGTGCTGGCGCCGCCGGTGGCCCCGGCCGAATGGCATTCCACGCAGGACTTGCCGTTGAAGATCGGCCCCAAGCCGCCGGCCGGTGTTTCAATCGCCTCGAACTCGGTGCGGCCGGCGCTGAAGGAGGCCAACTGAGTGGCGCCCAGCCCAGGCAGGGCGTCGCCAAACTGCGGTCCACCGCCCGGCAGCGGGCGCGGCATCGGCTGGGTCGGCTTCAGCTTGGGGCGTGGCTGGAACAACTTGCCGTTGATCTGCGCAGCACTGAGGCCGGTCAGCGAGACTGCGGCTATCAACAAAGTGACAGAAATGATTTTCATACAGGTCTCCAAAGAAGTGGCGAATGGCCAGGGAAGGGCTTGCAGCGAGGCGGAGCCCGCTTTTGGACGGCTCAGTCAGCAGGTCGTTGCCTTGATGCTAGGGCCCGAGTCCTGTCTGAAAATGACATTTCGGTCATTTGCGGGCGTGACCTGCTTGGGCCGGCGATCGGTGCAGCGGGCTGGCGGCTGTCCGATAAAGTAGGCTGGTCACGCAGTCAAAAACCGTATCCGCTGCAGCGGATCACCTCTGGAGTCAAAAGATGGATCGCAGATCATTGTTCGGAACCACCGCCACCCTGGGTTTGGGTGCCTTGGCGGGTTGTGCCCTGCCAAGCGTGGCGCAGAGTGGCGTCAAAACGCCGTTCAATGTGGCGCCCACTTACATCCCCATCGTCGGTGGTGAGCTGATGTTTCCGGTCCGGCGCATCTATTGCATCGGCCGCAATTACGCCGCTCATGCGCGCGAGATGGGCTCGGACCCGACGCGCGAGCCGCCGTTCTTCTTTCAAAAACCGACCGACGCGATCCAGTACGTCGCACCTGGCCAAGTGAGCGATCACCCCTACCCGGCGCTGACCCAGAACTACCACTACGAGGTGGAATTGGTGGCGGCCTTGCAGAGCGGCGGTCGCAACATCGCGATGGCCAGCGCGCTGGAGCATGTCTACGGCTACTCGCTCGGCCTGGACATGACCCGGCGGGATCTGCAACGGGCGCTGGGGGATCAGAAAAAGCCCTGGGAAATCGGCAAGAGCTTTGATCATTCGGCCCCGATCGGCCCCTTGCACCGCTTGGCGCAGACCGGCCATTTCACCCAGGGCGCGATCTGGCTGAAAGTGAACGGCGTGATGAAGCAGAACGCCAACCTGAACCAGATGCTGTGGAGCGTGGCCGAGCAGATCAGCAAGCTCTCGGAAGCGTTCGAGCTGATGGCCGGCGACATCATCTATTCGGGCACGCCCGAGAACGTCGGCCCGGTGGTGCGCGGCGACGTGATCGACTGCCACATCGACGGCCTGCCCAACCTGAGCGTGAAAATCGTCTGAGCGCCATCCCCCGGCATCCCCCCGGCTTGGTCATGCGCCTTGCCGGGGCTGCCGGGACCCAAGCGCAGGGGCAATGACGGCGGGCTTTGTGTCGGCTTGGACATCAAGCGGCTATCGGGCTGACACGCGCCACCACTCCAATGCAAGCAACGAGGCCAGCCCGGCCTGCAGCGCAAGGAGTTTTTGATGCCCGACCATTCAAGCCGTCACGGCGACAGCCGCAAGAGCGGCCCCGACCAAAACGAGATCCACGGCCACGACCTCGGTTTGCACCACGACCTGCAAGTGCTCGAGGCCGGGCTGCAGCAGCGGCGCCGGGCGCTGCTTTGGTTCGCTGGCGCTGGCGCACTGTCGCTGCTGGGTTGCGGCGGCGGCAGCGGGGATGCCGCAGGCACCAGCAGCACAGGGGCGGCAGCCGACACCGGCGCGACCACAACCACCACCACAACGACAACCACGACAACGCCCACGACGACGACGACGACGACCACCAGCAGCTGTGCCGTCAGCCCGGAAGAAACCGCCGGCCCCTATCCCGGCGACGGCTCCAACAGTGTCAACGGCTCGGTCGTCAACGC
Organism: Burkholderiales bacterium; assembly: GCA_947450745.1. Lineage (GTDB taxonomy): Bacteria > Pseudomonadota > Gammaproteobacteria > Burkholderiales > Burkholderiaceae_C > Paucibacter_A. The sequence goes on along the minus strand of CANFYD010000269.1, from coordinate 2,826 downwards.
GCTGGCTCTGAGCGGCATCGTGCGCAGCGACCTGCGCAGCAGTTTTGCCGGCGCGTCCGGCACGGCCGCCGGCCAACCGCTGACGGTGATCCTCAAGCTGGTCAACACCAACGGCGCTTGCGCCGACTTGGCCGGCTATGCCGTCTACTTGTGGCACTGTGACCGCGACGGCAATTACTCGATGTATTCCAGCGGCGTTACCGCACAGAACTATCTGCGCGGCGTGCAAGCCACCGGCAGCGACGGTTCAGTCACCTTCACGACCATCTTCCCCGGCTGCTATGCGGGCCGCATGCCGCATATGCACTTCGAGATCTATCGCAGCACCAGCTTGGCCGGCAGCGCCGCCAGCAAGCTCAAGACTTCGCAGATCGCCTTCCCTGTCAATGTCTGCAGCACGGTCTATGCCAATGTGGACGGCTACAGCAACAGCGTGGCCAACCTCAGTCGTATCAGCTTTGCCACCGACAACGTCTTCAGCGACGGCGTCACCGCCGAGCTGGCCGCCGTCACGGGCAGCGTGGCGCTGGGCTACATCGCCACCTTGACCCTCGGCTTGCCGGCCTGACGGTGAGCGGCGGCGCTGGTGTAATCTGGCGGGCCGCAGCGCCCGCGCCCGACAGCCTGTTCGGCCGGCCGGCTGCACTGGCCTGGACGGAGGAAGCCACATCCTAGAATCGGTAGTTGACCGCTCCCCACCGCCTCGGAGGCCCCATGTCTATTGAGATTTCTCATCCTGCCCGCCATCTCTCATTGGGTGAGAACGCTACGCAGCCGAATCTAGGATGACCCGCTGCTTGGTGGTCGATGATGACCGTGAAATTCGCGAGGCGCTGCAGGAGTTTTTGCAGCGTTTTGGCATGACGGTGAGCACCGCCGCCGATGGCGCCGAGATGCGCCGGTTGATGACGGTCGGCAGTTTCGACGTGGTGGTGCTGGACCTGATGCTGCCCGATGAAAGCGGGCTGACCCTGTGCCAATGGGTGCAAAGCCATTGCGCCACGCCGGTGCTGATGTTGACCGCTCAGGGCGACCCGATCAGCCGGGTGCTCGGGCTGGAGATGGGCGCCGACGACTACCTGGGCAAGCCGTTCGAGCCGCGCGAGCTGGTGGCGCGCATCCATGCGGTGCTGCGGCGCTTGAAAAAAGGCGAGCAGCATGCCGACGCTGCCAGGCGCCGCACGGTGACGTTCGAAGGCTGGCAATTCGACCGCGTGTTGCGCCAGCTGAAGTCGCCCGATGCGGTGGTGGTGCTGCTGTCGAACGCCGAATTCCGCCTGCTGTCGGCCTTTGTGGACCGACCGGAACGGGTTTTGTCGCGGGATCAGCTGATCGACCTGACCCGTGCGCCGGGCGTCGAGGTGAACGACCGCAGCATCGATCTGGCGGTGTCTCGGCTGCGCCAGAAGCTCGGAGATTCACCGCGCGAGCCACGGCTGATCCGCACCATGCGCGGGGAGGGCTATTTGTTCGACGTCAAGGTACAGGCATGAAGCGCTGGTTCACCGACACGCTGTCCAAACGCCTGTTGCTGCTGATGTGGCTGGCTTTGGTGGCCAGCCACTTGCTGGCCTTCACGGCGGTGCGGTTTTTTTATCTGCCCTCCCATGGCGGCGACGGCGGTGGGTTTTCGTTGCAGCAATTGCCGACCTTCCCGTCGCTGCCGCCGACGCCGGGCGTGCCCGATGTCCGGGCGCAGCAGCCGCCGCAGCATGGCGGGCCGCACCAGCCGCACCAGCCGGAGCGATCAGAACCTGCTGAGCGGTCGGAGCCAGCAGAGCTTGCCAATCCCCCAGATCCCCCAGATCACCGGGAGGGCGGGCCGCCCGGTCCGGCCAGCCTGCCCCTGAATGCCTTGCTGCTCGACTACGCGGTGCGCTTTGCGGTGATTGCGCTGGCCGCCTGGTGGGGCTCGGCCTGGTTGGCTGCGCCGGTGCGCCGCCTGGTGCTGGCCGCGCGCACGCTCGGCGAAGGACTCAGCAGCGACGCGGCAACGCCCGCGCTGGACGAGCAGCGCGGTACCCGCGAGGTGCGCGAGGCGGCGGCGGTGTTCAACACCATGGCCCGCCAGTTGCGCGAGCAATTCCAGTCCCGCAGCCTGATGGTGGCCGCTATTTCCCACGATCTGCGCACACCGTTGACGCGACTGCGCATGCGGCTGGAATCGATGACGAACGACCCCGAGCTGCAACAGCGCTCGGTGGCCGACATCCGGGAAATGGACTTGCTGATCGACAGCGTGCTGGAAGTGTTCCGCCTGGAAGGCTCGGCCCATGCCGAGCCGCTGCAGCCGACCGACATCACCGCCCTGGTGCAGGCCGTCAGCGATGACCTGTCCGAGCAAGGCCAAGCGGTCAGTTGCAGCGGCAGCGGCGGGTCCGCCATCACGCTGGCGCAGCCGCTGGCCCTGCGCCGGGTGGTAGCCAACTTGGTCAGCAACGCGCTGCGCTACGGCGAGCGCGCGGACATCGAGGTCAAGCTCAGCGCGGGCCGGGTTCAGATCGTGGTGCAAGACCAGGGGCCGGGCATACCGGCGGCTCAGCTGGAAGCGGTGTTCCAGCCGTTTTACCGTCTTGACGCGTCCCGCAACCGCCACACCGGCGGCACCGGCCTGGGCCTATACATCGCCCGCGACCTGGCGCAACGCCAAGGCGGACGGCTGACCCTGAGCAACCGGGCCGAAGGTGGGCTGCGGGCCGAGCTGAGCCTGCCCCTGCGCTGAGAGTGCCCCCAGACCTGCCGCTTCGCGTCAGGCCCCCCGAGGGGGAGGAGAAACACTTGGGGCGGCCCGGCGTTTGTTTCTCATGAGGCTGAGAACTTTTTACT
>CANFYD010000268.1 GCA_947450745.1 Burkholderiales bacterium | reverse complement strand
TGCAGTAATCTCAGCGCTTGGAGGTCAGAGCTGTGGATGTTCTTCAACTGGATGTTTCGGGGCGGCCGCAAGCCTGGATCACCACCCGGGAAGCGGCCGTCATCTATGCCAGCGACGGCATCGCTTGGACGCTGGGCCAGCCTTGTCATGTGCTGCGCGGCGGTCTGCAGCGCCGCACCGGCCTGCAATCACGCATCGAGGTGCACCCCATCATTGCGGTGCGCGGCTCGGTGCCACACCGTGCTTGGCGTCACTCGCCCGCCCTGTCGAACGCCAAGCTGTTTGTGCGGGATCGTTATGTTTGCGCCTACTGTGGCCACAGCCATGCGGCGGACGACCTGACCCGCGAGCACATCCAACCGACCTCGCGCGGCGGTGTCGACAGCTGGATGAACTGCATCACCGCCTGCCGCGGCTGCAACGGCCGCAAGGGCAGCCGCATGCCGGAAGAGGCCCATATGAGCTTGCTTTACTTACCCTACGTGCCCAGCTTGCACGAGGACATGATCCTGCGCGGGCGCCGCATCCTGGCCGACCAAATGGAGTTCTTGCTCGCCAGCGTGCCGCGCCACAGCCGTATCCACGCTTGACCCGCCGTACCAGCGCCGTTGAGCGGATGCGCCGCTTGCCAAAATTCGTTGCTCGCGTGTAAAGCAACAGGGGCTTGTCAACCCCGTCACAATCTTGGCCGTTGGCCATCTACCCGTTTTCCGGAGTTACCTTTGATGAAAAAGATCTTGATCAGCGCCAGCATCGTGGCCATGGCCGCGCTCACCGCTTGCTCCACCAGCAACCCCGACATGATTCAGCGCGGTGACGCGCAGCGGCTCTCGCAGGTGCAGGAAGCGACCGTGCTGTCGGTCCGCACGGTGACGGTGGACGGCTCGCAAAGTGGTGTCGGCGCGGTCACCGGCGGCGTGGTCGGTGCCATCGCAGGCTCAACCGCTGGCGGCAGGCGCGAGGGGCAGATCGTCGGCGTGCTGGGCGCGGTGGCCGGCGCGCTGGTGGGCAATGCAATCGAGCGCAGCGGCACGCGCGAAGAATCGCTGGAAATCTTGCTGCAAATGCGCAACGGCGAGCGCCGCTCCATCGTGCAAGGCAAGGGCGGTGAAAGCCTGCAAGCCGGTGACGCCGTCATCATCACGACCACCGGTGGCAAGACCCGCGTGACCCGCGCGCCGGCGAATCAAGGCCCAGCGAGGTATTGAGGCAGGCGCTTGACGAGTGCTGCTGACGCGCTCGATAGGCAAATCGGCCAGCGACGATTCTTTACAATTGCATTCTTTCGTTGCGCCCTCGCGTCCAAGCGATGCAACTCAGCAGCCTGCCACGCCCTTTGTCGACTTACCGGCCTTTTCAAATGATTCATAAACTTGGTCGGTCACCCATCGCTTTTCCTGCGATCAGTCACAAGAACCGTCTGAAGATTTTGCTGGGCCGGCTGCTTCACCCCAGGCAGACCGAGCGCTGGTTGCAATTCATCAGCGAAAACGCCGTGTTGAGCGGGCAGATCAGCAAGTTCCCGCTGGCGGTCAGCAAGATCTACCGGCCCTATTTATCCAACCGCTTGTGCTGCACCAAGCGCGTGGGCGTGCTGATCGATCATTACCGCTTCCTCAGCCGTCAGGGCTTGGATGAGTGGGTCGCACGCGCCTCGAACGAGCCGGTGTTGCTGTGCAACTTGCCTTGCAAATCGGCACTGCCGTCGCAAATTCACCTGACCTCCATCCACGACGGCCATCGCGAAGGCGATCTCTGCTTGCGCCTGACCTACAACGGGCAGCACATCTTTTCGGCCTCCCTGGTCTTCATCGAGCAAGACGGCGTGATGCAACTGATGGTGGGCCGCCTGCAAGGGGTGGCGTCCGAGCAAGCGCGCGATCTGGTGCGCGAGGCCACGCGGGATTACCACAGCTGCCGCCCAGGCAGCTTGCTGGTGCTGGCGGCGCGCCACATCGCGCATGTGCTGGGCTGCGACCGGGTCTTGCTGGTCAGCAACGTGAACCGCATCACCATCAATTTGTGGCGGCGTCTGCGCATTTCGTCGAATTACGACCAGCTTTGGACCGAAATGGGCGCCCTGCCCCGGCCGGACGGCAATTTCGAAATCGCCAGCTTGGCGGCACCAGCCATCGACATCGAGGCCTTGCCCTCCAAAAAACGTTCCGAAGCCCGCAAGAAGCTGGCCCTGCAAGAGTCGATGTTTGCCGACTTGGCCGCCAGCTTGGCCGCCGCTCGGCAAAATTGAAGCGACCCGGCAAGCTCGATCACGTGCAAGACCCGAAGCGCGACCCGACGCTCGACCCCGTACACCCCGCAGCCATCCACCTGATGCCGGGTCGCCTGTATTTTGGGCGTGGGGCGTTTTTGCGCACCTTGCTGGGCTCTTGCATCGCCATCACGCTCTGGCACCCGCAGCGCCGTTGGGGCGGCATGTGCCATTACCTGCTGCCGAGCCGACAAAATCGTGGCACGGCCGCGCTGGATCCGCGCTATGGCGATGAAGCGATCACCCTGATGTTGCAGGCCATCACTCGGACCGGCACCCATGCAGCCGACTACCAAGCCCATCTCTACGGCGGTGCCGACACCATGCCGGACGGCTTCAACCTCAAGTTCAATGTCGGCGAGCGCAACATCGAGCAAGCCTGGACCCTGATCGACCGCCACGGCTTCCAGCTGCAAGATGTCGATGTCGGCGACACCATGCCGCGCACCGTCACCCTCGACCTGAAGACCGGCCAGGTGCGGGTCAAACGCAGCATCGCCTCGGTGCCGGACGACGCAAAAAAATAGCTCTTGGAGGGCAGACGGTGCTGCCGCTGCCAGCACGGCCTGCTTCAAGTTCTGCCCTCAAGATCCCGCGTCATCGGCCGATAACCGTGCGTAGACCTGGGAGGGTTCGAATGAAATTGCGACAAAGCGATCGCACCAAACAGGTACTGAGCCTGCGCGACGCCGTCCCGTCAAGAGGGCCACGCTCGGCAAACTTGACGATATTTCCGCGTCCGGCTTGCCGATGAACGGGCTGAGTCGCTACCGTTTCGCGGCCCGGGTGCTGCTGGAAATGCTGGCGCTGCTGCTGCTCGCGGCAGGTGCCTATCACGGTGGTTTGCAGGCAGCACTGACCGAACGGTCGCGGGAGCAGCAGGTCTGGGGCGAACTGCTGCTGTTCACTGCGCCGGGTATCGGCTTGCTGGTCTGGCGCGGCATTCGGCGCGCCAATTCCAGCATGGGCGCGCGAGTTGGAGCGCGACTGAACACGCTGTTGCGCCGCTGTGTCGAGCTGCTGGCAATGGGCCTGCTGGTCAGCGGCCTGCTGGTGCAGCACCAGATTGAAAGCGAGTTGGAGGTCGCGCAAGCGCGCTTCAATCATCTGGAACACCTGCTGACCCAAGAAGTGCTGCGCCGGTTTGAAACCTCGGCCAGCGGGCTGCGCGCGCTGTCGGCGCATTACGCGGCCAGCGACAGCTTGAAGCCCGCTGAATTCAGCCGCTTCGTGGCGGCACGTGACTTGGCGCTGGAATTCCCTGGCGTGCGCGGCTTTGGGCTGATCGAACGGGTCAATCGCAGCGACCTGCCCGGCTTTGTCGCCGCGACACGCGCCAGCGGCGCAGCCTCTTTCAGCGTCCAGAGCACCGGCACTGCCGCTGACCTCTACCTCCTCAGGTACCTTGAGCCACCCGGCGCAAATCAAGCCACGCCAGGCTGGGATGTCGGCGCCGATGCGGTGCTGAGAGAAGCCGCCGAGCGGGCCACGTCGACCGGGCAACTGAGCTTGTCGGGGCACCGCCCCGGGCACAAAGAAGACTCGCAGGGCGACAGCTACGCGTTCTTGCTGCCCCTGCACCGGGCCGGAGCAGCACTCGATTCCGAGGCCGCTCGTCGCAGCGCCACCGTGGGCCTGCTCTACAGCCCCTTCGTGCTGAGCGAGTTGATGGCGGGCATCGACGATCTGACGCGGGGCATGCTGGACTTCGATTTGATCGACGGCAGCCATACGCCGGTGTTTGCGCTGGACGACACCGACAGCCGGCCGGGGTCGGCAGCCAATGCGGCGAGTGGTCGCGGTCGGCTGTTCCGTGCCGAACACAGCCTGAGCATCGGCGGCCGCCAACTGTCCATGCAGTTGAGCAGCACGCCCAGCTTTGAGCGCTCGGTGCTGAACGGCCAACCATTCAGCACCGGGGTGACCGGTATTTGCCTGAGCTTGATGATCACCTTCGTGCTCTGGCTGTCAGGCATCGGACGCGCCCGGGCACTCGCCATTGCCGATGAAATGACGCAGGATTTGCACTTGGCCAAAGCCGAATTGGCAAGCAAGAACGAGCGCCTTCAACTGGCCTTGGAAGGCAGTTCGGACGGCCTCTGGGATCGCCTGGACACCCGCGCCGATGCCGCTTGGTGGTCGCCGCAGTATTACCGCCTGCTCGGCCACGCACCGGGCGACATCACCGCCAGCGTGCAAGCCTTCGAGCAATTGCTGCACCCACAGGATCTTGGGCGTACCCAAGCGGCGGTGGCACAGGCGCTGCGCGGCGACAGCCGCTACGACGTCGAGTTCCGACTGCTCACTCAAAGCGGCGAATACCGCTGGTTCCGCTCGCGTGCCAAAGTGTTCCGCGGCGCCGGCACCGACGCCGTGCGCATGGCCGGCTCCCTGCAGGACATCCACGCGCTCAAGCGCATCCAGGCCGAGCGGCTTGAACATGGCCAGCAACTGACGGCGATTTTTGCGCTCAGCCCGGACGGCTTTGTCTCCTTCGATGCAACTCACGCCGTGCGCTTCGCAAGCCCCGCGTTCACTCGCCTGACCGGTCTGCCGATGGATTCCGTGCAGGGCCTCAACTTGCGTGCGTTGCTGACCCGCTTGGCTGCCCACAAGCGCCCAGCCAGCCCGCTTGACCCTGCCCTGCTGGAGCGGCTGCGCGCCGGCCCGCTCCGGCTCGAAATCGACCGCCCCGCTCGGCGCATGTTGGAGTTGACGCTGCACCAGGGTTTCGATCACAGCGGCGGCGAGGTCTCCCAGCTGCTGCACCTGCGCGACATCACCCATCAGGTCGAGGTCGATCAGATGAAGAGCGAGTTCCTCTCGACCGCCGCGCATGAGCTGCGCACGCCGATGACCAGCATCCACGGCCTCACCGAGCTGCTGCTGACCCGCACCTTGTCGGCCGAGCGTCAAAAGCAGTTTCTGACCCAGATCTACAGTCAAAGCACGGTGATGATGGACATCCTCAGCGAGTTGCTGGACCTCTCCCGCATCGAGGCCAGGCGCGGCAAGGACTTCGAACCGATGGTGCTGGCCTTGCGCCCGCTGATTGAGCAGGCGCTGCTGGACTTTGAGCCGCCCGCCGGGCGCGACCGGCCGGTCATGTGCAGTCCGGATGACGTCGATCTCCATGCGCTGATCGATGGGCAGAAGTTCCGGCAGGTGCTGCACCATCTGCTGTCGAACGCCTACAAATACTCGCCCGCCGGCGGCCCGGTCGCGCTGAGCCTGAATTTGCAACAAAGCCGGGAGGCCGGGCTGCCGCTGATCTGCATTGAAGTTCAAGATCACGGCATCGGCATGAGCCCGGCAGAGCTGCCTCGTGTCACCGAGCGCTTTTATCGCGCCGACAAATCGGGCCTCGTGTCGGGCACCGGCCTGGGCATGAGCATCGTCAAGGAAATCGTCGAGCTGATGGATGGACAGTTGCGCTTGCGCAGCAAGCCCGGGCTGGGCACCACGGTGACGGTGCTGTTGCCACCTGCGACCGCAGCGCCCGACAACGGCGCAAGGCCTGCGGCTCAAGTTATGGAGAGCTGATGCCGACATAGCGGAGATCGTGCCAACAACGGTACAAATTGGGGCGCTTCATCGGGCTCAGTGCCGCCACTGCACGGTTTACAGTCTGGAATTCGTGGGGTTGCACGGTTATTGCCGGAGCC
>CANFYD010000267.1 GCA_947450745.1 Burkholderiales bacterium | reverse complement strand
GGTGGCGGCACGGTGCGCGAGTTGATCGATGCAGATCAAGTTTGACGAGACCGCTTGGGCGCAGTACGTCTACTGGCAGGGGCAAGATCGTGAAAAGACGCTGAAGCGCATCAACGACCTGCTGCGCGACATGCAGCGGGCACCGTTCGAGGGCATCGGCAAGCCGGAGCCGCTGAAGCACCAACTCGCTGGGTTCTGGTCACGGCGGATCGACGACACGCACCGGCTGGTCTACGCGGTGGACGGCGATTGTTTGCTGATTGCCCAGTGCCGGGATCATTACTGACGGTGCAGAGCTGAAAGGGTCGCGGTGGGCGAAGCCTTCGCCCACCCCGTCGCCGACAATAGCCTATGCCCCCAATGGCCCCGCCCCTCACCGCTGCACCCACCGCCGCACCCACCGCTGCCCCAACTGCGGCCATTACCACCGCACCCGCCCTGCCCGAGCGTTTGATTGCGCATCTGGACATGGACGCGTTTTATGCGTCGGTGGAACTGCTGCGCTACCCGGACCTGAAGGGCCAAGCGGTGGTGATTGGCGGGCGGCGCATGCATGAGCCCAAGACCTTGGCGGACGGCACCCGCGTGTATGCCCGGCTGCGGGACTACACCGGCCGGGGCGTGATCACCACCTCCACTTACGCGGCGCGCGACCTGGGCGTGTTCTCTGGCATGGGCATGATGAAGGCGGCGCTGCGGGCACCGGACGCCATCCTGCTGCCGACCGATTTCGATTCCTACCGGCATTACTCCCATCTGTTCAAGGCGGCGGTGGCCGAGGTGGCGCCGGTGATCGAGGACCGGGGCATCGACGAGATTTATATCGACCTCAGCGATGTGGCCGGCATCCGCGAACCGGTGGGGCACGACCCGCTGGGCGGCTTGCGGGCGGTGGCGCGGGAGATCAAGAACAACGTGCTGCGCGCCACCGGGCTGACTTGCTCGATCGGCATCACGCCGAACAAGCTGTTGTCCAAGATTGCCTCCGAGCTGGACAAGCCGGACGGCATCACGCTGCTGATGGCGGCCGAGATCGAAACGCGCATCTGGCCGCTGCCGGTGCGCAAGATCAACGGCATCGGCCCGAAGGCGGGCGCCAAGCTGAACGAGCTGGGGATTGAAACGGTGGCGCATTTGGCCGCCGCTGACCCGCTGCTGCTGTTGCAGCAGTTCGGCAAGAGCTTTGGTGCCTGGCTGCACGAGGCGGCGCACGGCCGCGACAACCGCCCGCTGGTGACGCACAGCGAGCCGGTCAGCATCAGCCGCGAAACCACCTTTGAGCACGACTTGCACGCGGTGCATGACCGGGCCGCGCTGAGCGCCATCTTCACCCGCTTGTGCGAGCAGTTGGCCGGCGACCTGACGCGCAAGGGCTACCTGGGCCGCACGATTGGCCTGAAGCTGCGGTTTGAAGGCTTTCACACGGTGACGCGCGACCTGACGCTGGACCTGCCGACGCAGGACGCGCAGGACATTCGCCGCGCCGCCGGGGCTTGTTTGAAGCGGGTGCCGCTGGACAAGCGCATCCGGCTGCTGGGCGTGCGGGTTGGCGGCTTGAGTAAGCCGGGCGAGGCACTGACGACCTCCAGCAGCCGCAGAGGCCGCAAGTTGAGCCAGGCGCAGGGATTGGGCGATCACCCCAACGGCGTGGCCGCCCCGCTGCCGCCAGAAAATCTCAGCTTGTTTTGACTTCATGTTTGATTGACTGCCTGAAAACGAACTTGCCGCGATGAACCTCCCCCCGACCAGCACGCTGCGCTTCCCCTCGATCGACGGGCTGCGCGCCTTTGAGGCCGCCGCGCGCCTGGGCGGGCTGGAGCGGGCGGCGGACGAGTTGAATGTCACCGCCAGCGCCATCAGCAAGCGCATCAGCACGCTGGAGGATTTGCTCGGCTTGCCGCTGCTGCTGCGCCACATCAAGCCGCTGGGCTTGACTGCAGCCGGCAAGGAATATCTGGAACAGGTGCGGGCGGCGCTGGCCTTGCTGACGGCCGTGCCCTTTCACCAGCGCAGCGCACAGCGCCAGGAGCGCCTGCGCATCACCGCGCCGCCCACGTTTGCGCGGCAGATTCTGGTGCCCGCCCTGCCCGCCTTCGAGGCCAGCCACCCGGAGCTGGAGCTGGAGCTGCTGCTGAGCACGCCGTTCCTGGATGACAGCGCGCCCGCCGCCGATGTGGAGATCCGCAACGGCGAGGTGGAGCCCGAGCAGGTGCTGCTGTTCGACGTGGTGACGCCGATGGCCGCACCAGCGCTGCTGGCTCGCTTGGGCCAGCCGCAGCTGCCGGCCGACCTGGCCCGCTTCCAGTTGCTGCGCACACCGCTGGAGCCGTGGACGCCGTGGCTGCGCGCGGCCGGGCTGGATTGGCCAGAGCCGGGCCGGGGCACCCGTTATGTGGACCTGGGCCTGACGCTGCAAGCGGCGGCCTGCGGCCAGGGCGTGGCGCTGGGCCGGCCCAGCTTGGCCGCGCCCATGCTGCGCAGCGGTGAGCTGCGCCGCCTGTTTGCACTTGAGGTGCCGGCGCAAAAGCATTACGGCGCCGTGCAACACAGCGCCAGCCCGGCAGCGGCGGACTTTTGCGGCTGGCTGCGCCGCCATTGCGCCGGCTTGACGCTCGATTAGCTTCGGCCCGTAGGGCGGGTCATGACCCGCGAGCGTTCTCCCCCGGCCACCGGACAGGTTAAACAGACGCGTCATTTGGCCAGGCTGACGCGGGTCTCGACCCGCCCTACAAAGTCAGAATGGGCGGGCCGGGAAATCGACCCATGCCCGTGTTGCCCGTCGGGCGGGTCATGACCCGCGGGCTTTCTCCGCCGGCCACCGGGCCCTCGAAACAGACGCGTCATTTGGCACGGCTGACGCGGGTCGCGACCCGCCCTACGAAATCGGAACGCGCGGGGCCGGGAAATCGACCCATGCCCGTGTTGCCCCGTAGGGCGGGTCATGACCCGCGAGCTTTCTCCGCCGGCCACCAATTCCCAGCAACCGGCCGCGCCAACGGCCGTCGCGCCAGCGCCCAAACGCGAGCGTCGCGGAGGATTTTTCACCTCGGGGGTGAAGATTTCTCCGGCCGGGTGGGGCTGGCCTGCCCTAGCATTCGGGCCAACAAAACAATATCGGAGAACTACATGCCCGTGATCACCTGCATCGAAGACCTGCGCCTGTTGGCCAAGAAGCGCGTGCCGCGCATGTTCTACGACTATGCCGACTCCGGCTCCTGGACCGAAAGCACCTACCGCGCCAACGAAAGCGACTTTCAGCGCATCAAGCTGCGCCAGCGCGTCGCGGTGAACATGGAAAACCGCACGCTGCGCACCCAGATGGCCGGCGCAGACGCCGCCATGCCGGTGGCCATCGCGCCCACCGGCCTGACCGGCATGCAGCATGCCGACGGCGAAATGCTGGCGGCCCGGGCGGCCAAGAAGTTCGGCATCCCGTTCACCTTGTCGACGATGAGCATCTGCTCGATCGAAGACATTGCCGCCGCCACCCAAGCGCCGTTCTGGTTCCAGCTCTACTGGATGCGCGACCGCGACTTCATGGACAGCTTGATGGACCGGGCCAAGGCCGCCGGCTGTACGGCGCTGATGCTGACGCTGGACCTGCAAGTGCTGGGGCAGCGCCACAAGGATTTGAAGAACGGCATGACCGCGCCGCCCAAGCCGACGCTGGCCAACATCCTCAACCTGATGATGAAGCCGCGCTGGTGTTTGGGCATGGCCGGCACCAAGCGGCACGGCTTTGGCAACCTGATCGGCCACGCCAAGGGCGTCAGCGACATGTCCTCGCTGAGCGCCTGGACGCGTGAACAGTTCGACCCCAAGCTCGATTGGAGCGACATCGAGTGGATCAAGAAGCGCTGGGGCGGCAAGCTGATCTTGAAAGGCGTGATGGATGTCGAAGACGCACGGCTGGCCGCCAACAGCGGGGCCGACGCGCTGATCGTCTCCAACCACGGTGGCCGCCAATTGGACGGCGCGCCCAGCTCGATTCAAGCGCTGCCGCCGATTGCCGAAGCAGTCGGCAAGCAGATCGAGGTCTGGATGGACGGCGGCATACGCTCCGGCCAAGACGTGTTGAAGGCCTGGGCGCTGGGCGCGCGCGGCACCTTGATCGGGCGGCCGTTCTTGTACGGCCTGGGTGCCATGGGCGAGGCAGGCGTCACCCAATGCCTGGAAATCATCCGCAAGGAGCTGGACGTGACGATGGCTTTTTGCGGCCACACCGACATCCAGACGGTGGACAAGAACATCTTGCTGCCGGGCTCGTTGCGAGAGCTGGGGCTCTGATCAGCGGGGCAGCCGGCCCTCTGTGGCTTGCTGTGCTGCCTGCTGTGCCGAGTCGTACAACTGCGGCGCGACGCCGCGAGCGGTCAAGGCCGAAGCCAACAGGCTGCGTGCAAAACCGGCCGCACCGTAGCGGGTGACGTTGACGTAAAAGCGATCGGACAGCTCGCTGACCATCTCCGCGTAGGCATCGGCCACTTGCGGGTCGAGGTAGAAATGGTCGTAATTGACGACGCCCCAGACCTTGCAGCCCAGCGGTGCCAGGCGGCGCTCGACCTCGCCGCGTATCGCTGCCACATCGTCCAGGCTGCGTACCGACAGCCGCTCGAAGTTGAGAAACAACTGCCGCTTGGCCAAGTCCAGCGTGAAGCGCTCGGTCAGCGGCAGCATCAGCAAGCGGGCCCGCAAACCCAGCGAGGCTTCCGCGAACAAGGCCGCCTCCATCAGACGCGGCGGCTCGGGCAGCAACGGGCAAAAGCCCATCAGGTCGAGCACATCGCGCTGCAGGTCCAGGCCGGGGGCGATTTCGGTCAGGGTCAAGCCGCCCTCGCCCAGCGTGAAAACGCAGCGCTCGGTCACATAAAGCAAATCCTGCCCGCGCCGCAGCGCCTCGCGGCCGGAAAAGGTGCGCTGCTCCACCTGGGCCACGAACTTGGGCGCGCCGTCGGCCAAAAAGTTGCCGACGAACACCACCTTCTTGGCGTTCTGGCTGATGTTGATGAAGCCGCCAGCACCGGCCAGGCGCGTGCCGAAACGGCTGACGTTGACATTGCCCTGCGCATCCACCTGCGCCATGCCCAGCACGGCCAGGTCGAGCCCGCCGCCGTCGTAGAAGTCGAATTGATAGGGCTGGTCGATGACGGCTTGCGGGTTGGTGGCCGCGCCAAAGTTCAAGCCGCCGGCCGGAATGCCGCCGATCACGCCGGGCTCGGCGGTCAGCGTGATCAGGTCGGTGAGGTGCTCCTCGGCCGCCACCGCAGCCACGCCCTCGGGCATGCCGATGCCCAGATTGACGACGCTGTTCGTCTTCAGCTCCAGCGCGGCGCGGCGGGCGATCACCTTGCGCGAGCCCATCGCCATGGCGGCCAGCGCCGCCAGCGGCACCCGCAGCTCGCCGGCAAACGCCGGGTTGTAGGCCTCGGCAAAGGTCTGCAAGTGATATTCGGGCCGCTCGCTCAGCACCACCGCATCGACCAGAATGCCGGGGATCTTGACCTGCCGGGGGTTCAGGCTGCCGCGCTCGGCCAGCCGCTCGACCTGCACGATGACGATGCCGCCGCTGTTGCGAGCCGCCATCGCAATCGACAGCGACTCCAGCGTCAGCGCCTCGCGCTCCATCGTGATGTTGCCGTCGGCGTCGGCGGTGGTGCCGCGCAGCAGCGCCACGTCGATGGGGAAGGCCTTGTAGAACAGGTAGTCCTCGCCGTCGATGTTCATCAAACGCACCAGCGCCTCGGTGCTGCGCGCATTGACCGCGCCGCCGCCCAAGCGCGGGTCGACAAAGGTGTCCAGCCCCACGCGGCTGAGGTGGCCGGGCTTGCCGGCGGCGATGTCACGGTACAAATGGGTGATCACGCCCTGCGGCAGGTTCCAGGCCTCGATGTCGCCGGCCAGCGCCAGCTTTTGCAGCGCCGGCACCAGCCCCCAATGGCCGCC
>CANFYD010000266.1 GCA_947450745.1 Burkholderiales bacterium | reverse complement strand
GCACAAGGCGTGTTGAAGCCCGACTTCAACAGCTATGGCTCACGCCGAGGCCACCATGAAGTGATGATGCGCGGCACTTTTGCCAATGTCCGCATCAAAAACCTGATGCTGCCGGCCACGGTCGACGGCAGCCGCGAAGAAGGCGGCTTGACGCGCTACCAACCGAGCGGCGAAAAGAAGTTCATTTACGACGCGGCGATGGACTACATCGCAGCGGGCGTGCCGACCGTGGTCTTCACCGGCGAGGAATATGGCTCCGGCTCCAGCCGCGACTGGGCCGCCAAAGGCACCGCCTTGCTGGGCATCAAGGCCGTCATTGCGCGCAGCTTCGAGCGCATCCACCGCGCCAACCTGGTCGGCATGGGCGTGTTGCCGCTGCAGTTCAAAGGCAGCGACAGTTGGGAGAGCCTGGACCTGCTGGGCGACGAGGTGATCGACGTTGTCGTGGCCGGCGAATTGACAGCACAGCGCGACGCGCAGTTGGTGATTCACCGGGCCGACGGCCGCGTCGATACGGTCAACTTGCTGTTGCGCATCGACACCGCCATCGAGGTCGAGTACTACCGCCACGGCGGTATCTTGCCTTTTGTGCTGCGCCAGCTGCTCGCGGATTGAGCCCAGCCGTCAAGGCAGACAGCGCTGATGAAACAACAGTCCGGCGTTCAGAGCATCCCAGCCACCCGGCAGCGTTCGGCATTCGCGCAGAAACAGCGCGCTCGCGGGATCAGCCCAGCAGGACGTTTTGCTTCGTGTCCTCCAGCGCAGCCTAAGGCTGCGGCTTCCTCCTTGACCTCCGCAAAACGCCCCGCCGGGCTGATCCTTCGGCTGTGCATTTTTCATCTAGGCAAACGCAGGTGCTCATTCAGCAAGGGCAGCGGGCCTTGCGAACAGGTCTCAGCGCGCCTCGCGCGGCCGCAGCGGCTCGGACAGCGCGTCAAGACTCTGGCCGGAGGCCGCCAGCAGCTTCTCCAGCGCGGGTAGTAGCGGGCCTAGCCGCTCGTCGATGGCGTCTCGCACGGTGTCCACAAAGACTTGGGTCTGACGCTCGATCTCGATGTTGAGCTCGGCACCTTCAGACTTTTCGCCAAAAGTTGTCATGCGCAAGGTCTCGGGGATCAACCAGACCTCGAACCAGCCTGCTTGGCGGTCGGCCTCGGCCACGGTCAGGCTGGCGCCGTTGATGGCGATATAGCCTTTGGCGAACACATAGCGCATCCAGCGCGGCGGCACTTGCAGGCGCAACACGTGGTTGTTCTCGGGCCTGCGAATGCTGGCCAGAGTGGCCTTGAAGTCGACATGGCCGGACAGCGGATGGCCGCCGATTTCTGCGCCATCACGGGCCGCACGCTCGACATTGAGCGGGCTGCCCACCGCCAGCTTGGCCAGCGTGGTCAGGTTCAGGCTTTGCTGCATCACGTCAAACTCGGCTTGGCTGTCGCTGCGCAGCCGGGTGACGGTCAGGCAAACACCGTCGCAAGCGACGCTGGCCCCTATCTCAAGGCCGGCGCAAAAACCGGCCGGAAAGGCCAGGGTGAAGCTGCGCAAGCCCGGTTTGTCGGTGATGGCCGCAACGTGGGCGACCGCTTGAACAATGCCTGTGAACATGGGTTTTTTGCCGCGAATTTGAGAACTGGGCAGCTTACCAGTTGGTCACCAATTGGTCTCGCGCTCTGGAGTCGAGCCGATTTTGTGGATGGACAAGTCGGCCCCGTCAAACTCTTCTTCTTGCGTCAAGCGCAGCCCGACGAATTGGCGCAACAAGCCGTACACCACAAAGCCGCCGACCAGCGCCCAGCTCACCCCGGCCAAGGTGCCGAGCACTTGCGAGATCAAACTGACCCCGCCCAAGCCGCCCAGCATCTTTTGACCGAACAAGCCGCAAGCGATGCCGCCCCAGGCACCGCACAGGCCGTGCAAGGGCCAGACGCCCAGCACATCGTCGATCTTCCAGCGGTTTTGGGTCAGCGTGAACAAGCGCACAAAAATGGCACCCGCCACGCCGCCGACCACCAAAGCACCGACCGGATGCATCAAGTCGGAACCGGCACACACGGCCACCAAGCCGGCCAGCGGCCCGTTGTAGGCAAAGCCCGGATCGTTGCGCCCCAACAGCGTCGCGACCAAGGTGCCGCCCACCATCGCCATCAGCGAGTTGACCGCCACCAGACCCGAAATTTTGTCCAGCGTCTGCGCGCTCATCACATTGAAGCCGAACCACCCGATGGTCAGCACCCAGGCACCCAGCGCCAGGAAGGGAATGCTGGACGGCGGATGTGCACTGATCGCGCCGTCTTTGCGGTAGCGGTTGTAGCGCGGGCCCAGCAGCAGCACGGCGGCCAGGGCGATCCAACCGCCCACCGCATGCACCACCACGCTGCCGGCAAAGTCGTGAAACTCAGCCCCAAAGCTGGCCTTCAACCAGGGCTGGAAACCGAACGCCTGGTTCCAGGCGACGCCCTCGAACAAGGGGTAAATCAGCCCGACGATCACCGCTGTGGCGGCCATTTGGGGCCCGAAGCGGGCTCGCTCGGCAATGCCACCGGAGATGATGGCGGGAATCGCCGCCGCAAAGGTCAGCAGGAAAAAGAACTTCACCAGCTCGTAGCCGTTCTTGGCGGCCAAGTCCTCGGCACCGGTGAAGAAATGGGTGCCGTAAGCCACCGTGTAGCCGATCAGAAAATAGGCCACCGTGGAAACACAGAAGTCGAGCAGGATCTTGACCAGGGCATTGACCTGGTTCTTTTTGCGGACGGTGCCAAGCTCCAGAAAGGCAAAGCCGGCATGCATGGCGAGCACCATGATGGCCCCCAGCAAAATAAACAGCGCGTCGGCGCTTTGCTTGAAATTCTCCACTGCCATCCTTTGCTCGTCGTTGAACCTCGCGACGTCCGCACGAATGCACCAGCCTGAGATTTGATGCACCAAGTTAGCAAGAACAATGCCCAAGTCAGGGCGCGGCAGCGGAAAAAGACTTGCACCACAAGGCGGCAAAAATATCTTTTATGGTGCAACTAACGCACCAGGAAGAGGCGCAGGCAGAAGCGAAGGCGGAGGCCGACTACCCCATCAAGCTTGCGAACTGTTCCGGCGAAAACCCGACGCTCAATCGACCATCGAGCCAACGCACCAGCGGCCGCTTGATCACGCTGGGCTCGGCTTGCATCAGCAGCGCGGCACTGGCGGCATCGGTCACGCCGGCACGGGTGGCTTCAGCTTGCTTGCGCCAGGTGGTGCCGGCCCGGTTCAGCACCTTCTCCCAACCCAGTTCGGTGAGCCATTGCGACAGCTCAGGTGCTGGCACACCGAGTTTTTTGAAGTCGTGGAATTGGTAGCTCAGCCCTTGCAGGGTGAGCCAGGCGCGCGCGCGCTTGACGCTGTCGCAATTGGGAATGCCGTAAACAATGATCATGCGGTGCAGGCTAACATCCCGACAAATGATCAATTGGCTTGACGACACTTCGCTCGACTTCCCGCCCAGCTCGCAAGCGCTGGGGCCGGACTCCGACGCTCCCGGGCTGCTGGCAGCTGGCGGCGACCTGAGCCCGGCGCGCCTGCGGGCCGCTTACTCGCGCGGCATCTTCCCCTGGTACGGCCCCGACCAGCCACCGCTTTGGTGGGCACCCAACCCGCGCATGGTGTTGCAGACCAAGAACTTCAAGATCTCAAGCTCATTCCGCAAAACGCTGACCCGCTTCAATCACAACCCGGCTTGCGAGATCCGCGTGGACAGCGCCACCGAAGCGGTGTTGTTGGCCTGCGCTGCGGCGGCCCGCGAAGGCCAATCGGGCACATGGATATTGCCCGAGATGCAAGCCGCCTATTTGCGCTGGGCCGAAGCCGGCGCGGTCCACAGCATAGAAACCTGGATGGACGGCGAATTGGTCGGCGGGCTTTACGGTGTCAACTTGGGGCGCATGTTTTTTGGCGAATCGATGTTCATGCGCCGCACCGATGCCTCAAAAATCGCTCTGGCCGCCCTCGTCTGCTTGTGCCGCGAGCACGGCATCCGCTGGATCGACTGCCAGCAGAACACCCGCCACCTCGCCTCGATGGGCGCGGCGGAAGTGTCGCGCAGCGCCTTTGAAGCACATTTGTCGAAAGCCCTGGCACAAGCTGCACCCGCGGCTTGGCGCTTCCATCCGGCGCTGTGGACGCAACTACGGCCAGCCACAGCACCCGCAGCCAAGCCGACCACACCGAACACGCCGTGACTTACCCGAAAGAACTCCCGCTGGCGCAGTTGCAGTTCTATGCCACCGCCGCCTACCCCTGCAGCTACTTGCCGAACCGGCAAGCGCGCTCGCAGGTCGCCACACCCAGCCACCTGATTCACACCGACGCTTATTCCCAACTGGTCGGGCTCGGGTTTCGGCGCAGCGGCTTGTTCACTTATCGGCCGCATTGCGATGCCTGCAAGGCTTGCGTGTCGATGCGTATCCCGGTTGCGTCTTTCAAGCCGTCGCGCAGCCAGCGCCGCGCCTGGGTGCAGCATCAAGGTCTGCAAACCAAGGTGCTGCAACTGGGCTACACGCAGGAGCATTACGAGCTCTATTTGCGCTACCAGGACAGCCGCCATTCGGGCGGCGGCATGGATCACGACAGCGTCGATCAGTACACGCAATTCCTGCTGCAAAGCCGCATCAATTCGCGCTTGGTCGAGTTCCGCGAGCTGCAGCCGGACGGCACGAGCCGGCTGAAGATGGTCTCCATCCTGGACATCCTCAGCGACGGTTTGTCGGCGGTCTACACTTTTTACGAGCCCGAACCGGGCAGCAGTTACGGCACCTACAACGTCCTGTGGCAAATGCAGCAGACGCGTGACTTGCAGCTGGCTTATTTGTACCTGGGCTATTGGATCGCGGACAGCCAAAAAATGGCTTACAAAATCGGCTTTCGTCCTTATCAACTGCTGCTGGACGGGCGCTGGCAGGACGCCGCCGCCGTCACAGCCGACGCTGAACATCAAGCGGGTACGCCTACAACGCCAGTCTCGCCATGACCTCTTGGGCCAGCGCCAAGCTGCTGGTCAAGCCGGGGGATTCGATGCCCAACAGGTTGACCAGGCCGGTGTGGCCGTGCTGGGCCGGGCCGTCGATGCGGAAATCCGGTGCCGGCTGAGCTGGGCCGTGGATTTTGGGCCGCACGCCGCTGTAAGCAGGTTGCAGCGCGCCGTCAGGCAAAGCTGGCCAGTAGCGCCGCACATCGGCGTAGAACGCCTCGGCACGCGCTGGATCGACCCGGTAGTCCAGCTGTTCGGGACTGTGGACGCCGTCCAGCCATTGCGCATCCGGCCCGAAGCGCGCTTGGCCGGCCAGGTCCAGCGTCAAGTGCACGCCCAGCCAAGCGCCTTGCGGGAAGGGGTAAATCAAGCGGCTGAATGGCGAGCGCCCAGCCAGCGCGAAGTAACAACCCTTGCTGAAATGCGCGGTCGGCCGGTCGGCCGCCGTCAGACCCGCCGTTTGTTCGGCCATCTGCGGGGCCCACAAACCGGCCGCATTGACGACGATGCCGGCCAGCAATTCCATCTCGACCCCATCGGCCAGCACGGTCAGCACCCAGCCGTCAGCGCTGGGGCGCACATGTTGGACGGTCGAGCACAGGGCGACCGCGCCGCCTGCCGCCTCCAGGTCGGCCTGCAAGGACAGCATCAAGCCGTGGCTGTCCACAATGCCGGTGGACGGCGACAGCAAGGCGGCTTCGCATTGGAGGGCCGGCTCCAGCGCCTGCGCCTCGGCACGGCTGAGCCAGCGCAAGTCGTCCACGCCATTGATGGCGGCTTGCTTGGCCAGCGCCCGCAGCCCAGGCAACTGCGCCGCATCGGTGGCGACCACCAATTTGCCGCAGCGCTGATGGGAAACGGCATGTGTTTCACAGTGCGCATAAAGCTGCTGGCGGCCGCTGACGCAAAGCCGCGCCTTCAGCGACCCGGCGGGGTAATAAAGCCCGGCGTGGATG